>JBMOHX010000040.1:0-17014 GCA_049317625.1 Phycisphaerales bacterium | reverse complement strand
GGATGTCGGTGGCGATCTTGTGGAGGACGGCGGCGGTGGAGGCGAGGTCGGCGACCACGAAGCAGTCAAACACGCGTGGGTACGTCTGTCCGGTGATCTGCCAAGTAGACCAATGATGGCCGGGTGCTTCCCAGTCCGGCGACGGCAGCTTCTCCATGAACGCTCGTTCCAGCGCGACAGAACGGTGCGGCTGGTTCATGAGCGACTCGAACGAGGCTTGCGTGCCGGTTGCTCCACGAAGCCCGCGCAACCACGCTCCGCCGTAGGCGTGCCCTACCAACTTCTCGGAAAAGTTGAGGTCGTGAGCCCACAGCGCGGCGCGACGCCCGATCGTCACAGGCTGCGCGGGCTGATAGTGGGTAAAGCCCAGCGTGGGAATCCTCGCCGTTCGTGCGGCGAAGTCGCCGAGGGAAATCACGCTGCGGTGGAGCTTCGTGCGAACAAGGGCGATCGCGGAGTGAATCGTCATCAAATCCGCATTACACACCACATCCTGACTCGTCATCCCCAGGTGAATGATCCCCTTCGCCTTCGGGCACGAATCTCCCAGCGCGTGCACGTGCGCCATCACGTCGTGACGCAGCTCGCGCTCGTACTTCTCCGCGGCCTTCATCTCCTCGTCCGTGATCCCGCGCTCGACCACCGCGCGCAGCTCTTCCACCTGCTCCTTCGTCACCGGCAGGCCCATCTCGTGCTGGGCTTCCGCGACCGCGAGCCAGATGCGCCGCCAGGTGTTGAACTTGTGGCGGGGGGACCACAGCGCGAGCATCTCCGCGCTGGCGTTGCGTGAGGCGAGGGGCGACGTGTACGTGTCGTAGGACATGCCGCAGGATAGCGCCGCGGCCGCGCGATCACCCAGCCCAGCGGCCCCGCTCAGCAGCCCCCGTCCCAGCGTTCGAAGAACGCGATCACGTCGTCGGCATCGACCCCGCCGTCACGGTTGAAGTCCGCGCGCGTCGCACCCGAGTCCCATTGCGCGAAGAACTCGATCACGTCGTCGCTGTCGACGCCTCCATCGCCGTTGAAGTCCGCGCGGCACCCGTCCGGTCCGGGCAGGCGCACGAGGAACGCCTGCTCACACCCCGTCGGATTCAGCCCCTGACCGACGATCGTCAGCCCATCGGCGGAGACATCCGAAGCCACCAGCAGTTGCCACCCGTTCAGTTCAACGGACAAACCGACCGTGTTCGCGAGGTACTCCTGCAGGTCGACGATGCCTTCGCCCTCACGCCAGAGGAAGGCGCGCGTGCCGGCCGTGCCGAACCGCAGATACTCGCCGACGACGACCGAACCATCACGATTCACAGCCCGCGCGAAGGCGCTGTCCGAACCGCCCAGCAGACCCTCGTCGAGGAACTGAAGCTGACCATCCCACCGGAACGCCCGCAACCGGAACCCGCCGTCGGCGGTGTACCCGACCGCGACCGACCCATCGAAGGAGAGGTCGGTCACGCCCGCCTGCCCGACCTGGCTGGTGATCAGCTGTGGCGATCCGTTCCGAATGACCACCCCGGCGTACAGCGTGCTGGCGATGTTCTCAGGATCAAACGCTCGGGTGGAACCACCCACGACGCGGCCGTCGCCGCTGATCGCGTTGAAGTAGAAATAGCCCTGAGGCACTTCGGTCGCACGCGGCAAGAGCGTGGCGGCCCCGCTCGGCAGACGCAACGTGAACATGTCGCCCTCGTCGGGGTAGATCCCCTCGATCCCGACGAGGGTCAGCCCGTCGTCCGAGCAACCGAAGAGTTCACGGCGCCACACCCCGAACTGGTCGCTCAGCAGCGGAATTAGGTTCTGATACCCGCCCGAAACGGTCCAACGCCAGTTCTCGCCCAGCAGCGTCGATCCGTCGGCCGAGAGCCCGACCACCGGATACAGACCGTTGAGCGGCGGTGTCACGATCCGGGTGCCCGTCGCGGCCGTCCATCGCACCCCGTAACGAGGGATGTAACCGCTGACAAATCCCGGCTCGAACCCGACCGTGCCCACGACCTGGCCATCAGCGCTCACCCGAACCCCGGAATAACCGGAGACCCCGCTCACGATACACACGTTCTCGTTCTCGCCCGGGATGGTCGAGGTTCCGGGGATGGGGATGAACTGCTGCGCCATCGAGGCGGGAGCGCACAGGACCAATGCCAACGCAGCGGAAGGGGCAAGACGCATTCAGATTCTCCCAGGGTGGGTCGAAGGTGACGAATGTCGCAGACACTTTCGAAAGGATGTGTCGAGCGGATGCGTTCCCGCCGGCATTTTGGGAAGCCGCCAACCGGCCTTCGCGCGACCGCAACAAGGCGGGTCGAGCAGATTTGGCGCGACCGGCTCAATCACCCACCCCATTACGTCCGATCGCCCTTGCGAGCCCGCGGCCCGCGAGGTAGTCTCGGTGTTCTCTCAACGGAGGCTCATTCATGCTGCTTTCTCGGTTCGCTCTCGCACCGGCCGCTCTTGCACTCTTCTCCGGTTTGGCGATGGGTCAGACCATCTCCCCAGAGGGTGGTTTCGAGTTCATCAAACAGGTCCCCGCCGCGACCGTCGCCGCTCGCGCGAATGTCCGGCCTGAGAAGTACCAGCCGGTCTCCGTGAAATGGGAGAAGCTGATGGACGTCCTCGACGACGCCCCGCTCGAGGACACCCCCGCCGCGGCGAACCCCGTCATCCTCTCCCTTCCCCGACCCGACGGGACCTGGGAAGCCTTCGCGGTGGTCGAGAGCCCGGTGATGGAGCAGGGCCTCGCCGCGGCGTTCCCGGAGATTCGGACCTTCGCGGGCCAGGGGCTTGATGACCCCGCGAGCACGGTTCGGCTCGACTACACCCCGCACGGGTTCCACGCGCAGGTGTTCACGACCGACGGCTCGTACTACGTGGATCCGTACTCCTTCGGCGACACCGATATTGCCACGTCGTACTGGAAGCGCGACCTGCGGGCGCCGCTCGCGTGGCGCTGCCTGACCGACGAGAGCGCGGTCGAAGAGCCCACGCCCGACGGCGGATACCAGGACCGCGCGATCGTGACGCGCCGGCAGTTCCGCCTCGCGTGCGCGGCGACCGTTGAATACACCGCCTTCCACGGCGGCACCGCGGCTCTTGGGCAAGCGGCGATCGTGACCGCGGTGAACCGCGTGAACCAGATCTACGAGCGAGACCTCGCGACCCGCTTCGTGCTCGTGACCAACAACCAGAACCTTGTGTACGTGACGAGCGACACCTACGCCAATAACGGCTCAACGGCCGATCTCACCGCGAACCAGACCAACTGCGATACGGTGATCGGCACCGCGAACTACGACGTCGGCCACGTCTTCCAGACCGGCGACGGCGGGGTGGTGGGTCTGATCGGCGCGCTCTGCAACTCGACCCAGAAGGGGCGCGGGCTCAGCGGGCGACCCTCTCCCGTGAACGATCCTTTCGTGATCGACTACGTCGCCCACGAGCTCGGCCATCAGTGCGGCGGTCGTCACTGCTTCAACAACTGCAACGGCACGGCGGGTGATGCCCAGACCTACGCCTACGAGCCCGGATCGGGCGTGACGATCATGGCGTACGCCGGCATCTGCGGTTCGACGAACATCCAGTCGAACTCCGACGCGATGTTCCTCGCGGGAAGTCTGGATCTGATGGCCGCGCACATCAACAGCCGCACCTGCGACACGGAGACCGTGACGGCCAACAACACCCCCACCGTCAACGGCGGGCCGGACTACACGATTCCCAAGCAGACCCCCTTCACGCTCACCGCGACGGGTTCGGACCCCGACGGCAACAGCATCACGTACTCCTGGGAGCAGCGCGACACGACGACCGGTGTCACCACCGTCGGCACCGACAACGGCACCAACCCGATCCAGCGTACCTGGCTCCCCACCGCGAGCCCCTCGCGCACCCTGCCCCGACTTTCCAACCTGCTCGCGAACACCACCGCCTTCGGTGAGATCCTCCCGCAGGCGGGCCGCACGCTCCGGTACCGCGTGGTCGCCCGCGACAACGCCGCGTCAAACGGCGGTACCGCCTTCGATGACGTCGTCCTCACCGTGAACGGCACCGCCGGGCCCTTCACCGTCACCGCGCCCAACACCGCTGTCTCGCTCTCGGGCACCACGAACGTGACCTGGAACGTCGCCTCGACCAGCGTCGCTCCAGTCTCCTGCGCAAACGTCAAGATCTCGCTCTCCACCGACGGCGGCAACACCTTCCCGACCGTACTCGTCGCGAGCACCCCCAACGACGGCTCGGAGGCCGTGACGCTCCCGAGCGTCAGCACCACCACGGCCCGCATCAAGGTCGAGGCGGTGGGCAACATCTTCTTCGACCTCTCCAACGCCAACTTCACGATCACCCCCGGCACCAGCGTGAACTTCGCGGGCGTCGGTCTGAACACCGCGAACGACTCGGCTCCCAACGGCAACAACAACGGCGTCATCGAGCCCGGCGAGAACAGCGTCGCCCTCACCGTCCGCATGGTGAACAGCGGCACGACCACCGCCACGGGCGTCACGGGCTCCCTCACCTCGCTCACCCCGACGGTTTCGATCGTCAGCGGCTCCTCCGCCTACCCGAACATGGCGACCGGCGTCCAGCAGAACAACTCCACACCCTTCGTCTTCGCGGTGTCTTCCACCCATGTGTGCGGCAACCCCATCAGCCTGCGACTGAGCCTCGCGTCGGCCCAGGGGTCGGGCACGTACGACTTCTCCCTCCCCACCGGCTCCGGCAGCGGGAGCACCACCCAGACCTTCAGCTACACCGGGGCCGCGGTCGCGATCCCCGACAACAACACCACCGGCGTCAACATCAGCCTGCCCGTCTCTGGGTTTACCGGCACGGTCAGCGATCTGAACTTCCGGTTCGACGGCACGACCTGCAACGCGACCGCGGGCTCGACCACCGTGGGGTTGAGCCACACGTGGATCGGTGACGTCGTGGTCACCCTCCGCGGCCCCGGCGGCACGCCCAGCGTCACGCTGATCGACCGGCCCGGGTACACCACCACCGGCTTCGGCACCGATGCCAACAACTACTGCGGCACCGTTCTCGATGACGAGGCGGTCAATCTCATCGAGTCCGCCGCCGCGGCGTCGGCCCCGTTCACCGGGTCCTGGCGGCCCAACAACCTGCTTTCCGCCTTCGATGGGATCAACCCCAACGGGACGTGGACATTGAACGTCTCGGACCGCGCCTCGGGCGATACGGGAACAGTTCGGGCATTCTCGCTTGCCATCTCGCGTACCGGTTCGGTCTGTGCCGCGCCGGCCGGGGTTTGCAGGGCCGACTTCAACCGGGACGGCTCGGTGGACGGCGACGACGTGATCGGCTTCTTCGGGAGCTGGGACGCGGGTGAGACACTCGCGGACTACAACGCCGACGGCTCGGTGGACGGCGATGACGTGATCGGCTTCTTCGGCGCGTGGGATGCCGGCTGCTGATCCGCGAGTCTGCACAGCTCGTGAAGCCCGGCGGCCTTCGCCGGGCTTTTTTATTATGGGCGGGCTCAAAATCGGCTTTCCGAGGGCTGGGCGCGGCGGTCACAGGGAGTTGAGAGCAACAGGACGCCGCCTTAGCGCGAATCTCTTGACGCAACTATCCCGTCGGATGTAAGCTTGGTGTATTCAATCGCCAGGGAGTCTCTATGCAAACAGTTCGATTTGTGTCCGGGGTCGCTCTGCTCGCCTTCGCCGCCGGGCTCGCCGCTGCGCAGGAGATCTCCGCCGAAGGCGGTTTCCGGCTCGTCCCGGCGGTTCCCGCTGGCGTCGCCGCGATGCGAGCGAATGTCCGGCCGGACAAGTTCCAGCCCGCCGAGGTTCGTTGGGACGCCCTGAAGGCTCACCTCGCGATGGCGCCGCTCGAGGACACTCCCGCGGCACGCGATCCCCTCTTCTTGACGATCCCGCACCCCGACGGCGGATGGGCGACCTTCGAGATCGTGGAGTCGCCGATCATGCAGCCGGGCCTCGCGGCGGCGTTCCCTGATATCAAGACGTACGCCGGGCGAAATGTCGACGACCGTTCGAGCACGATCCGCCTCGACTACACGATGCACGGTTTCCACGCCCAGGTGTTCTCGACCCAGGGCTCTTACTACGTCGATCCGTTCTCGATGGGCGAGACGAGCATCGTGACTTCCTACTGGAAGAAGGACCTGAAGGCTCCGAAGGCGTGGCGATGCGGCACGGTCGACGACGTTCCGGCCGAAGAGGCACCCTCGGGAGGCTTCAGGGACCGCGCGGTGGTCACGCGCAGCGAGTTCAAGCTCGCTGTCGCGGCGACGGTCGAGTACACGATCTTTCACGGCGGCACGCAGGCTGCGGGTCAGGCGGCGATCGTGACCGCCGTGAACCGCATCAATCAGGTGTACGAGCGTGACCTCTCGACGCGGTTCATCCTGGTCGAGAACAACGAAGACCTCGTGTTCGTCGGTGAAGACAACTACTTCAACGACGCCTCGGGCCAAGACCTCGTGACCAACCACGAGAACTGCAACGCACTCATCGGGTCCGCGAACTACGACATCGGGCACCTGCTCTGCACGTCAGAAGGTGGCATCGCGTCGATCTCCTCGGTGTGCACCGCCAGCCGAAAGGGTCAGGGGTTGAGCGGCCAACCCGAACCCGTCAACGATCCCTTCATCATCGATTACGTCTGCCACGAAATGGGGCACCAGTTCAACGGCCGCCACTGTTTTAACAACTGCGCTGGCGGCCCCGGTGACGCCTACCAGTATGCCTTCGAACCCGGCTCCGGCACGACGATCATGGCGTACGCCGGCATCTGCGACGAGTTCACCAACCTCCAGCCGAACTCTGACGAGCTGTTCCACTCGGGCAGTCTCGACCTCATGGCCTCCTTCATCTCAGGTCGAAGCTGCGACGACGAGGTCGTGCTCGAGAACAACACTCCGACGGTCTCCGCCGGGCCAGACGTTGTCATCCCGAAGGAGACGCCGTTTGTTCTGACCGCGGACGGAGACGATCCCGACGGCGATCTGCTCACGTACTCATGGGAGCAGCGCGACACCGGCAATCTGACTGTCCCGATGGGAGTGGACAACGGGACCGGCCCGCTCTTCCGCGTGTGGGAACCAGTCGCAAGCCCCAAGCGGTTCTTCCCGCGCCTCCAGAGCTTGCTCACCAACACCACGGTACTCGGCGAGACCCTCCCCACCCGCGCCCGCTTCATGAACTTCCGCGTCGTGGCCCGCGATAACTTCCCCACCGGCGGCGGCGTGGGCGTCGACGACATGCGCATCACGGTGGCTGGGACCGCCGGGCCTTTCTTGGTCACCGAACCCAACGATCCCGCGCCGCGCTCCGGCCCGATCACCGTCACGTGGGACGTGGCGAACACGGACGCGGCCCCGGTCTCGTGCCAGTTGGTCAACATCCTGCTCTCCCCCGACGGCGGCCAGACGTACCCCCTCATCCTGGCCTCTCGCACCGCCAACGACGGAACCGAAGACGTTACGCTCCCGGAAATCGCCAGCAACGCCGCCCGTATCAAGGTCGAAGCCGCCGAGAACATCTTCTTCGATATCTCGGATGCGAACTTCGCGATCCGCCCGGTCGAGTCCGGGACGTTCGCGGCCACCGGCATCTATACGGTGAACGACACCGCCCCCAACGGCAACGGCAACCGATTCATCGAGCCCGGCGAATCCAACATCGGCCTGTTCGTGCGCATGGCGAAGCAGGGCAACCCCACGGCCACTGGAGTGGTCGGCACGCTCATCTCGCTGACCCCGACCGTGACGGTCGTCACAAGCACCAGCCCGTATCCGGCGATGCAGCCCGGGTTCGGGAGAGACAACCAGAGGCCGTTCATCATCGCCGTAAGCCCCGATCACCCCTGCGGCAACCCGATCGACCTTCGTTTGACCTTGGATTCTTCACAGGGCTCCGCAACGCACGACTTCACCCTCCAAACCGGAGCTGGTTTCGGTACAACCACCGAGATATTCAACTACTCCGGTGACGCCGTGGCCATCCCGGACAACAACGCGAACGGCGTGCTCCTCGAACTCCCCGTGAGCGGTATCACCGGCGATGTCGTCGACGTCAACTTCAGCTTCGACGGCGAAGGGTGCAGCACCCTCCCGAACTCGCCCACCGTCGGTCTCGCGCACACCTGGGTCGGTGACCTCATCGTCACCCTCAACGGCCCCGGCGGTTTCCCGTCTGTGCGGGTTATCGACCGTCCGGGTTACGTGAGCACGGGCGATGGCAACAGCGGCAACAACTTCTGCCAGACGGTTTTCACCGACGACGCCCCGAACGCGATCGAGAACGCCGCCTCCACCGCCGCGCCCTTCTCCGGCAACTGGCGGCCCAACCTGCCGCTGAGCGTGTTTAACGGCATCGACCCCAACGGTGTGTGGACCTTGCGCGTCGTGGATCGCGCAGCCTCAGACGTCGGGATCGTTCGCTCGTTCTCCGTCGCCATTACCCGCTCGGGCCCTCAGTGCCAGCCCCCGGTTGAGCCCCCGTGCCCCGCCGACCACAACGGCGACGGCGCAGTCGACGCCGACGACGTCATCTCCTACTTCCGCGCATGGGACAACTCCGAACCCAGCGCCGACTTCAACAACGATGGCGGCGTCGACAGCGACGACATCATCGGGTTCTTCAACGCCTGGGACGCCGGATGCTGAACTTCACCCCCGGCCCAGCCGCGGCACAATCCGGTGGAAAGCGTCGGGCGTAGCCGGTAGGCTTGTCCCGTGCAAGCACGATCACTGCGGGACAACCTCTTGGCCGGCGCGTTCGTTATCGTCGGGGTAGCCGCCGCCGTGTGGGGGAGCTTCCTCCTCGGGGCCAAGCCCCCTGGGGCGGGTCTCGCCTTCGTGGTGAAGTTCTCGCTTCTGGACGGCGCGGCGGGCCTCAAGGCCGGCAGCCCTGTCACGCTCGGTGGTCAGCAGATCGGCCAGGTGCGGTCCGTTGGGTTCGGTACCGACGACCAGGGCCGCCTCGACCGGGTGAACGTCACCGTTGAAATCGACGGAGCCTTCCCGCTCTACGAGGACGCGTGGATCTTCCTCGAGCGGCCGCTCCTGGGGACCCTGAGCACCATCAACATCGCCTCGGCCGGTTCAAAAGAGGTCAAGGAGTTCCACGGCTCCCCCCTCATTGAATCCGGCGACGAAGTCAAGGGGATGATCGCGCCCCCCGCCTTCCTCGCCGCGGCCGGGTTCGGCCCGAACGAGTCCGACGCGATGAAGTCCATCGTGGGCGATGTGAAGGCCACGCTGAAAGATGTCAAGGCTGCGGTCCGGGCAAACTCCCCCGCCGTCACGCGTGGGATCGCCGACGGGCAGAGGATCCTGGCCGCCGTTGAGGACCGTATCGGGAAGTGGCGGAGCGAAATCGACGCCACCCTCAAGGGGATCCGTCTGACGGCCGAGAAGGCGGAGCTCGCGTCGCGGAAGTTCCCCGCGATCACCGAGGACGCGGAGAAGCTCGTTCTCAAGGGAAACAACGTCGCCGCCGAGATCGAAGCGGTCATCGCCGAGAACAGGAACAGCGTCAAGTCGACCATCGACTCGCTCTGTTCCGCCGCCGGCAAGTTCGACCGCGACACGATGGCAGAGATCGAACTCGCGCTCGGCGAGATGTACGCCTCCCTCGGGGCCTTCAAGATCGCGGTGGGCAACGCGAACGAGGTGCTTCAGAACGGTCGCTCGGACCTCCGCCAGACCCTTGCGAACATGAGCCTGGCATCCCAGGAGATGAAGCTGCTCATGTCCGAGGTCCGCGCGGCACCTTGGCGCATCCTCCACGAGCCGAGCCTCAAGGAGCGCGAGACCGAGGACATCTACGGCGCGGCGAACGCGCTCGCAGAGGCCGCTTCGTCCGTGCGGTCCGCCTCCGAGGCGCTGGGCGTGGCGAGCACCGCCGTGCTGAAGTCCGAACACCACGAAGAGCACATGAAACAACTCACGTCCCGCCTCGACGAGGCCGTCGAGCAGTACAGAATGGCGGGCCAGAAACTCATGGAAGAACTGCTGAAGCGGCAGTAGGGCCGAGGGCCGGGGGAGGGGCCGTGTCCCAGGAGCGGTATCACTACGAGAGCGCCTTCGCCGCGATGCTGCGGACCCACCGGGTCCCCTTCGTCGGCGTGGACGAGGCGCGCCGCACGCTGCTCCCCGTGGGCGGGACGCTGGGCAAGCTGAAGAGCTTCGACTTCGTCGTGTACGGTCGGGCCGCGAACTTCCTCGTCGACATCAAGGGCCGGCGCCTCGCTGGCGCGGCGACCGCGAACTGGACCACCCGCGAGGACATCGAGAGCCTGCTCGAGTGGGAGCGCCTCTTCGGCGACCGCTTCCGGAGCGTCCTCGTTTTCATGTTCGAGACGGAAGTTCAGCCCGCCGACGGCGTCTTCGACGAGGTCTTCGCCTCGGGGCCCCGCTGGTACTCGCTCAAGACCGTCGGCGCGCGCGAGTACTCGCGGTGCATGCGCACACGGAGCGCCTCGTGGGGCACCGTCGACGTCCCTCGCCGAGTCTTCGACGCCATGCCGGCCGCGGCCCCGCCGTGGTCGATGCCCGCGTCGTGTGCGTGAGGCGCGTAACCGTGTCTCCCTCGTCGGGCACCGATCTACGGCCGCCCTTGGCCGACCGGAGAACCAACACGTTCGACTCGCCCTCCTCACCATCGGCCTGGCTCTCGCGCCCCTCCCCATCGCCGCGGCACAGCCGTACGACTTCGGCGATGCCGACGCGCTCCTCACCGCCGAGCTACCGAACCTCTCGGGGCGGGTCGCGGTGATCGTTCGGCAGAACGGTCGCGAGCTCTACCGGTTCCAGCGCGGCACGATCAACTACGCGACGCGAACCCACCTCGCGTCGTTCACCAAGACCCTCTCCGCGGCGGTCGTGCTTTCGGTCGTCGACGACGGTCGTCTGGGGCTGCACGAGCGCATCGGCGACGTGCTCCCGGCATTCGCGTCCAACGGGATCGGCGCGCCGACCGTCCTTGACTGCTTCGGCATGCGCCACGGCATCCACACTCCGATCGCGTACGAGATCGACCGCCGGTACACCCTCGCCCAGTCGGTTGCCCTCATCGGCGCGACAGGCTTCCAGGCCTACCCGCCCGGCACCACCCTCGACTACGACGGCCCCGGAATGCAGGTCGTCGGCCGGATCTGCGAACTCAGAGGCCTGCGCTCCTGGTCCACGCTTGCTCGCGATCGGATCTTCCTCCCGTGCGCCATGCCGAACTCCGACTACCTCGAGTTCGATCCCAACCCGGCGATCGCGGGCGGCGCCCGATCGAGCGCTGACGAGACCATGAACTTCGCGCAGATGGTGATCGACGGGGGCGTCTTCAACGGCGCGCAGGTCCTCTCTCTGGCCTCGATCGAACGGCTCTTCACCAACTCCACGCTCGGGTTGCCGATCGGAAACATCCCCTTCCCCGCGTCTCACCCCGAGTATCCGTACGGCGAACAACCCGACTACGGGTTCGGTGATTGGATCCTCGCCCAGAACCCGGCGAGCGGGCACGTCGAAGAGGTCGTCGGCGCGGGCGCCTGGGGCAGCTTCATCTGGTTCGATCGCCGCCGCGCGCTGACCGCCGTGCTCATCACCGACATCCCCGCCGGAAGCCAGGCCTCCGTCGACGCCGCGCTGGGCCTGTTCTCGATCGCGCGCCGTGAGACCGAGCTGGCGCAGGCGAAGGACCTGACGACCGCGAAGTCCGGCCTCGGCGCGGTCGTGAGCTGGACGCCAGCCCCGGGCTCGACCCACACGCGCATCTACGGATCGCTCGAGCCCATTCGTGACATCTTCGATCTCCGCCGCGCCGACCTGAGCGCCTCGAGTACCGGTGGCTCCGTTACCGCCGCGCCGTACCCGTACTTCGCCGCCCTGGCCCTCTTCGAGGCGTTTGAGAACACCGCCCTCATCCCCGGCGAGAACTCCCTCGACGCCCCGGCTCCCTGCCCGGCCGACGTGACCCGCGACGGAGTGGTCGACGGCGACGACGTCATCGCCTTCTTCGACTCGTGGGATCGCAACGACCCCGCGGCCGACCTCAACCTCGACGCAGGAGTCGACGGCGATGACGTGATCGGCTTCTTCGGAAGCTGGGACGCGGGCTGCTAAGCGATTGGCTCATCCCGGAGCCAGACCGCGGATGAGATCCCACGCGGCCCGGACGTGGCGCTCGGTGGTCAGCGCCGCGCCGATGGCCATCCTCAGAACGAGACGCGCCGGCCGGCTGGCGGTCCGCGGCAGCACCGTGTGCGTGAGGGACGCGCGTCCTGTGGCGTTGACCGCGTCGAGGAGTCGCTTGTTCGTCGCGTCGTCGGCCCCGCGGAGCGCGAAACAAACCAGGCTCGCCGACCTCGGCGCGCAGAGCTCGAACCGCGGGTCCGCGAGGACCATGCCCTCGAACTCCCCCGCCATGCGCACGTGGTCCCTGATATAGGCGCGGAGCCCGTTCACGCCGTAGTGCCGGATGACGAGCCAGAGCTTGAGCGAGCGGAACCGCCTCCCCAGCGGCACGTGCCAGTCCCGGTAGTCGATCACGCCCCCGCTCTCGCTCGCGGGGTTGCGCAGGTACTCCGGGGTCACCGACATCGAGCCCGTGAGCGAAGCACGGTCACGCGTGAAGAAGCAGTCGCAGTCGAAGTTCGTCAGCATCCACTTGTGCGGATTGAACGCGAGAGAGTCCGCCCCCTCCACCCCGTCGAGCAACGGACGGAACTCCGGGCAGATGCACGCGCTGCCCAGGTACGCGGCGTCCACGTGCACCCACGGCCGCACCCCGCACGCCGCGGCGCACTCGTCCGCGATCGACGCGACCGCGGCCAGGTCGTCGCAGGCACCGCTGCTGGTGGTGCCGACTGTGGCGCAGATGCAGCAGGGGGCGCGGCCCTGCTTTACGTCGTCCATCACGCTCGACCGCAGCGCCCCGGCGTCGATCGCGTACGCGTCGTCGACGCCGATCAGCCGGAGGTGGGTCGCGTCCTCGGGCCGTCGCGCAAGCCCGGCGATCATCGCCGCCTTCACGAACGACGAGTGTGCTTGGCTCGACGCGTAAAGGGTGAGCGGACGATCGGCTTCACCCATCGATTTCCAGGCCCGCCAGCGCCCCGCGACCAGAGCCGCGAGCGTCGCCTCGCTCGCGGTGGCTTGGATCACGCCCCCGCCGTTGGCCGACGTGCTCAGAAAGCAGTGGGGGAGTTCGAGCATCCCGGCGAGCCAGTCCAGCACCCGGGTTTCCATCTCGGTGCACGCGGGACTCGTGGCCCACAGCATCCCCTGCACCCCGAGCCCGGCGCTCAGGAGTTCACCCACCACCGAAGGCGTCGAGATGTTCGCGGGGAAGAACGCGAAGAAGTTGGGGCTCTGCCAGTGCGTCAGCGCGGGGATGATCACCGACTCGAGCGTCTGGATCGCTTCCTCGAATCCCGTCTCGCCCAAGCCCTCCTCCGGGGGCTGCTCGGGAAGGGCCCGGAAGACCGAGCCTGGCAGAACGCTCGGCGCCACGGCCCGGTTCTCGAGCGAGCCCCAGTAGCGGGCGAGCAGATCAATCGCCGCGCCCGCCTCTCGACGCAGCAGCGGGGCGTCGAGGTACGGGCTGGAGTCTGCGCGCGGTTCGGATGCGGTGCTCATGGCAAGAGGATACCGCTCCGCCGCTACACTCCCGCCCATGGAAGCCCGCCAGTTCGCGATTGAGGTCATCGAGCGGCTCCGGTCAGAAGGTCATCTCGCGCTCATGGCCGGTGGGTGCGTGCGAGACGAGCTCCTCGGCCGCGCCCCCAGCGATTACGACGTCGCCACCGACGCGCCGCCAGATCGGATTACCCAGTTCTTTCCGAAGACCGCCGAGGTCGGGGCCTCGTTCGGTGTGGTGCTCGTCAAGTCCGGCCCCCACACGATCGAAGTGGCGACCTTCCGTTCCGACGGGAAGTACACCGACTCGCGCCGCCCGGATTCGGTCACCTTCAGCAACCCGCGCGACGACGCCACCAGGCGCGACTACACCGTCAACGCGCTGTTCTGGTCCCCCGATCGCCCCAGCGAGGCGGCCTTCGAAGGCGCGGCCGTGACCCGTTCGGCCTCGGGCGGCTGGATCGTCGACTTCATCTCCGGTCTGCGGGACCTGGAGGGCCGGGTCATCCGCGCCGTCGGAGACCCCCACCAAAGACTCGCCGAGGACCACCTCCGGGCCCTGCGGGCGGTCCGACTCGCGGCGAAGTTGGGCTTTGAGATCCACCCCGATACCGCCACCGCCATCACCCGCCACGCCTCAGACCTCCGGGGAATCTCTCGCGAGCGCATCGGCGACGAGCTCCGGATGATGCTCGAGCACTCGACCCGCGTGCGTGCGGTCCGCGTTCTACAAGACCTCGGCCTGGTGGTCCCCGTGATGGGATGGGCCGCGCCGTCCCAATGCACAATCCTCGCGGCGCTCCCCGCGGCGCCGAACTTCCCGGTCGCCCTCGCCGCGTGGCTGATGGACGCTGGCCGTGCCTCGCCCGCGGACCTCGGCGCGGCCCGAACGCTCCTGATGCTCTCGAACGACGAGCGCGACCGCACCCAGGCCATCTTGTCCTCGGTGGCGGAGTTCAGGTCGCACTGGGACTCTTGGCCTGTGAGCCGCCGCAAGCGAGAGATCGCGCGAGAGTCGTTCGTCGACGCCCTCACTCTCCTTCAAGCGGTCGACAGCATGTCGGCGGAACGAATAGGGCAAGACGCGGGTCGCCTCGAACAAACACCGAGCGGGATAAGGCCGGTTCCCCTCGTCACGGGAGACACGCTCACGGCTCTGGGCCTCCGACCCGGGCCGGCGTTCAAGCGCATCCTGGACGGGGTGTACGACGCTCAACTGGACGACCGGGTCGCCGATCCCGAGGCGGCCAGGCGCTTCGCGCTCGAGCTGGCCCGATCTCGGGGTTAAGGGTCGGCCAGTTATCGGACAATCCATCAGAAGTTCGCCGGGCGTGGGATGTGAGGGCACCGGGGCGCTCGGAGACTTCTGAAAAACTCAGGCCGCCCGGGAACTGGACCGCGGGTTCGGCGTCCGAATGGTCGAGCGACGCATGCTCGGTGGCCCGTTTGTCGGGGACCCGGGAGGTTCTTGTCCGAGCACTTTGGCAACGCGCCGCGCGGTGGTAAGATGCATCTTCACTCAAAGAGGACCAGTGCAATGAGCAGAACCGCGTCAAACCCTGATCGGTGGTCGAGAATCCTTCGCTCCTGCGCCCTTGGCGCGGCGTGCTTCGTCGCGTGCGCGGGCGGGCTGGCCCCCGCGGCCTTCGGCCAGACCAAGAGCAACGAGATCAAGCGGAGCGAGAGCGGCTCCGACCAGGATGTGTTGGTCCTGCGCGACGGCAAGGTGCTGACCGGCACGATCCTCTCTGAGGACAAGACCAAGGTCCGGTTCAAGCGCGTGATCGCCGGGATCCCGCTTGAAGAGGACATCGAGCTCAAGCGCATCGCGGAGATCAAGAAGGCTTCCAAGAAGCCCTCGACCGATCCGGCGAAGCCCGAGGCTGGCAGCGATGCCGCGAAGGACTCGACCAAGTCCGACTCCGGGAAGTCCGACGCGGCGAAGAAGCCCGAGGGCGTCATCGGAAACGGCGACGGCAACGCCTACTACTGGATCAAGCTCGACGGGGTCCTTGGCCGTGAGATCTCGCAGACGCCGGTTCGCGAAGCCCTTCTCGACGCTCAGGAGTGCAAGGCCGATGTGGTCATCGTTGAGGTCAACAGCAAGTGGACCGGCCGGTTCGATCCCGAGTTCGCGATGTACTTCGAGCCGGGCCGCGGCGTCGACGGCGTCTTCCGCGTGGAACCCATCTCGACGATCTTCACCAGCGAGATCACCGAGAAGTGGAAGCCCGCCCCTCGCATCGTCATGTGGGTGAAAGAGGCCCGCGGCGGCATCGCTCCTCTCCCCTTCGCCGCGAAAGAGATCTACTTCCACTCGACCGGCCACATCGGCGGTCTGGGCGGTCTCGAATCGATCTTCGAGGGCGTGGGCGACGAGGTGGTCCGCGAGAAGCAGCGATCGCTGCGACTGGGTCACCTGATTGGCATCTGCGAAGCCGGGGGGCACAACCCTTTGCTGATGCGGGCGATGACCCGTCGGGAGTGCGTGCTGACCCTCGCGACCGATGCTGACGGCAAGCCGCTCCTGGTCGAGCGGCTCCCCGAGGATACGTCCGAGGAGTTGCTGACAGACAGCGGCGAGGACGTGTACCAAGACAACGCGATCCAGGTCGGCAGCGGTGACGGGAACGATTGGCTTGACCTGCCGGCCCGGCGGGCGAGCCTGATCGGCTTGAGCAAGGGGACGGTCGACACGCCTGACGAACTCCTTCTTGCCCTCGGGTTGGACCGCGCGGGTCGCAAGATTGAGGGCCAGTCCACCAAGATCATGAAGAAATGGCGATCGAGCATCGACGCCGCCGAGCGCAGTCTCCGCAAGGCACGCGAGGAACTGGCCGACGTTCGGGTCGAGCCCCCCGCGGGCTACAACGAACGCAAGCAGGCCCGGACCCGCCAGAAGAAGTTGCTGCAGGAGATGAAGCGAACCCAGGAGACATGGGGCGAGGGGCTTCTCGCCGAGTTCCTCCAGCGCGAACGGATTCCCCCGATCCCGAACATCGAGGACGCCATCAACGACATCGAGGCGCAGCAGAAGCTGGACAAGAAGGAATAGAGGGTCTGATCACGCCCCGGAGCGCATACCTATGAAAAACGTCACCAACCGAGTCAAAGCACTGTCCGTCGGCCTCGCCCTTACCCTCGGGCTCTGCGTGAGCTCCTCGGTCTTCGCGCTGGACCGTGTCACCCTCAAGGACGGCACCGTCTACGAAGGCGATATCGTCCGCGAGGAATCCTGCTGCGTCTGGCTGAAGATCACCAAGGACGGCAAGAAGCAGGAGAAGATGTTCTTCAAGTCGGACACTTCCGCGGTCGAACGCGGAGTGGACGCGGCCGCCCCGGCCGACAAGCCCGCTCAGAAGCCGCAAGAGTCCCCCGCCGCCCAGCCCGGCGCCGCCGAACCCG
>JBMOHX010000039.1:0-17134 GCA_049317625.1 Phycisphaerales bacterium | reverse complement strand
ACCCCGGGTCGCTGCGGGTTCGCGCGGTCGTTCTCGGGGTAGAGGTTCGCGGCGTTGGCGATGCCCGCCGCCGTCGCGGCCTGAGAGATCTTGCTGCGGATCGTCAGAAGCTCGTCGCTCCCGGCGTCGGAGGCGGTCGCGGCGGCGGTCCGGAGCTGGTCGAGCGTCGCCACTTCCTCCGCCATCGTGCCGGCGAGATTCTGCTCGAACTTCAGAGACCGCTGCGCGCCGGAGAGGCGTGTCGAAGCGACCGCCAGCGAGACCAGACCCGCGAGCAGCAGCAGGCCCGAAAGGAAGATCAGGTGGCGGGGGTGGGCGGCTCGCTCGGCGCGGGCCGCGGCGACGGCGAGCTCGCTGTGCTCGTCATCGGTGAGCGCGGCTGAGGGCTCGGCGATTTGTCCTGCGGCGCGGCTCATGGATCAGGTCCCTCCCCTCGGCTGCTTGCGCAGCTCGGGATTCCAGCGACCGATGTATGTCATCTTGATCTTCTGGCTGGGGTCCGGCCTCGCGGCGCCAGAGGGATAGCGGGCTTCCCACTCCTGCGTGTTGAGCCCGCCGAGTTCTTTGAGCGACGCCAACAGTTGCTCGGCTTCTTCCAGCGAGTTCACCTGCAGGTTCAGCCGCACGTCCTTCACCGAGTCGAGCTCGAGGCTCTCCACCCGGTAGTCGGGGTTGCCCAACAGCAGGCTCAGCGAATCGAGCTCCTGCAGTACCGGCATGGTGGCCTCGGGGCGGTCGGCGGGGGCTCGGAGGTCCTGGAGCCGCGCGATCTCGTCGCGCACCTGCTGCAGGGGCGAGCCCTTCGGCGGGTCGCCGGGAAGCGGGGGTGCCACCGACTGAGGGAACTTCTCGCGGAGCATCTCGCGCCAGTTGTTCCGCCACGCGCCCGCCGCGGCCTTCTTCGCGGAGGCCTCGGCGTTGAGCCGCCAGGCGATGATCCCCATCGCGGCGGCCGCGCCGACGATGGCGAGGCTACCCCACACGTACATGCGGCGATGGGCCCTGCCCGGACGGCTCGAGAGCGTGACCAGCGCCTTGCCGGGAGACATGGCACCGGGCGCGCTGGTGTCCAGCGATTCCGCGGTGCGGCGCAGTGTCAGGCCCATGGGGTCGGGATCGGTGATCAGATCGAGCGTCGCGCCCTTCCACGCGGCGGTCAGCGCCTGGGCGAACGCGGGTGCGCCGGGGAGTCCCGCTTCGGTGACCGCGAGCTCCGGCAGCACGCAGACGATCCGCTCGGGGGCCTCTCCGGTCTGCGCGGACCAACTCAGCCACTCGGCGATCAGCCGGCCGAGTTCGGGACCGCCCAGGTTTGGGGTGGGCGCGGCATCGGGGAGGGAGATCGCGCCGTCGGTGAGCGAGGCTTCGGTCGCTGGCCGGGTGAGCCCCACACGCATCGAGCCACCGGCGATGAGAGCACCGCCTCGAGACCACGACCAGATCAGTCGGCCGCCCGCTTCCGGGCCCGGCGCGAGGCAGACAACGCCCAGCACGCGAGCCGACTCGGGTTCGTCGGATCGGGTCCTGCGGTCCCAAGCCGTGGCCATCGCGTGCCAGACGGTGCAGGAGCGTTCAACGGTGACGCCATCGGCGTCGAGGGCGTCCACCAGCAGCTTCGCGGGAACGTCGGAGGCGGCGAGCACGGGGACGCGGCGCGGTTTGGTTGACGGCTGGGTTCGGGTGGGCAGCAGCGAAGGCTTCGGCTCGGTGGGGGCGGCTTCGACGAGCGCCTGAACCGTTGCTTCGGCGCCGTCGCCAGCGAGGTAGAGCGCAGGGGAAGGAGCAGACCTGGAGGCACCGTCGTCGGCTTGGTCGAGCGAGCTGTGCGCACCGTCGCGTGCCAACGCCGCGACCACGTCGTCGTCCACCGACGGCGCGTGGACGCTCGAGCAGACCGCGCCCTCGGGGTCGAGGCAGAGCAGCGTGAGCGACGTGGCCGAACGGGAGTCGGCGAGCTTGTCGCGCAGCCACTGCGCGCCCGCCTCGTACACGCCGGACTGCGGGCCGGACGCCCGCCAGCTCTCGTCGAAGCCCTGTCCGAGCAGCCTGAGGCCGGTGAGTTCGCGGCCTCGCGGGCCGCGGAGGAGATAGCAGACTCGTACGCTCACGTTACTTGTTTCCATCCGCGCCGTTGATGAGCCGCTTTGCCGCCACCGCGAGGTCTTCCTCGTTCTGGAACTGCCCGCTTTCTTTCAGCCGCTCGAGCACCGCGTTGTACCGGGCCTCGTATCCCTGGGGCGAGTTTGGTTTGCCCTGCGTCACCGAAGGGTTGACCTTCCCGGCATTCTGGCGGGCCATGCGAGCGGCATCGGCGGCCCGGCGCATCGCGGCGGCTGCGGACGCGTTCATGCCCATTTTGGCGGCGTTCATCGCGCCTCCGTCGGCCGCGGTGGTCGCGTGCGTGAGCACGTCCGCAGACTTCACCTTCAGATCGACTTCGCGCCGAGCGCCCGATTCTTCGACCACGAGCTTGAGGTGGGTGATTTCGGTGATCGTGAACGGGCCGATGACGTCGCTGGGCGAGACGATCCGTTGGGCGTCGTTGTACCGCACCAGCGCCATCCGGCCCGAGCCCAGCCCGACCTGGCCGAGGTACTCAATCCCTTGGGTTTCGGTGGGTGCCGGAGTTTCGGCCGGTTGCTCGGCCTCGAGCGGCGGTTGCTCGGGCGGAGGCGCCTTCTTCGGCGCGTTCCCGATGACCGCCAATCGCTCGGCGATGCCGATGTGGTCGACTTCGGCCGAGAGCTCGCTCGATGTGCCGTGGGCCACCAACGGGGGCAACTCGACGGGCATCAAAGGTCCGCTGGGCGTGGCGGCCTCGCCGCCCCCGAGGAGCGCGGCACCGGCCACGCCGACGAGCAGCGCGGCACCCAGCGCGACCTGCGCTGTGCCGGCGAGCTTGGAAGCTCTCCCGCGGTCCATGTTGTTCCTGGCCATCGTCGCACTCCCAAACAGGTCGGAATCGTCAAGGATAGGTCGGCACCTGGACGCGCTCCCAGCGGAGGATCGAGCTCGCGGAATCCAGGCCCGAGTCTGAAGAGCCCGCTCGCCGTCTGTCCCGGATGTTGGCCCAGAACTGGTAGATCAACGGTTCGCGGGACCTGTCGCTCCCGGCGGGCTCGATCAGCTCGGCCGTGCCGCGCCAGAGGGTGGTTTCACCGGCGAAGAGCTGGACGACGCGGCTCCGGAGCTCAATGGGTATCTCCGCCTCGGTCAGCACGCCGTTGATGTCGATCGGGTCCGAGCCCGCGTCCTGGCGCGCGGTCATCATCAGCTCGACCAGCCGTTCGGGGTCGCCTTCGCTCCCGAGCGCGACTTCCGCCGCGGCCAACAGCACCTCCTGGGGAGCGGTGCGGATCCCGATGGCCAACGGACCGTCGAGGCGGGTGTATCTGACGGCATCGGCACCGAGCCGGTCGCGGAGCTTCATGAGGAGCTCGCGGCCCATGAGGATCTGCTCCTCTGAGAGGCCGGTGAGGTCCGCCAGCGCGCCGCCCTGAGCGTCGAACAGCGAGACCCGTACCGGCGAGCCACCCTCGATCGTCAGGTCGAAGATGTGGCCGCCGGGCCCGATCATCTGGCGGACCGGGGTGTTCACGTTGTTCTTCTGCCACGCCTCGATCGCCTCGCCGAAGCCGGCGGTGGCGTGGTGCATCGCGTAGGCCTCGAGCTGCCGTTTGTAGGCCAGCATCTGAGCGTTCTGCCGCTGCAGCATCACAACGATCAGCACGCTCAGCGCCATGATGAGCACGAGCACGAACGCGAGGATGAAACCGCGGCGGCGACGGACCTTGACAGTGGGGCTCACTTGTCCACCTTCCCGCCCGGCCCTGGCGCTGGGGCCTGCTTCGGCTGCCCGCCACCGGACTCCTTGGCCGACGCGTCCTTGCCCACGCCTTTCTGATCCGCGTTCTTGGGCCTGCGTACCTCGGGCCCTTTGGCCCAGCCCACCTCGAACATCCACTCGGCCTTCATGCCGTCCGATTTTTCGATCTGGAACTCGACGTACGCGGGCAGGTATCTGTCCCACGTGATCGTGGCGGTGGTCTTGCGTTCCCGGTCATCAAAGAGGCGCCACCCCGCGGCGACGATGTCCGAACAGAGCAGATACGGCCGCTCGAGGTTGGCGCGGACGAAGGCCTCACGGGCCGGGTCCAACTCCTCGCCGGGGTTGCGTCGCGGGGGCATAGGGATCCACCACAGCTGATACTTCGCGGGCGCTGTGGGATCCGGGGTCTCGCCCTCGCGCAGACCTTGGGGCAGAAACTCGAAGGCCCCGCGGAAGGCGCGTACCGGTTGTTCTGCCTCTTCCTCCGCAAGCTCGATGTCCTCTCGCGGAGAGGGCTCCACGTCCTTGATCGCGTCCTTCTCCGGCATCGACGAGGCGTCCTTGCTCCGTGCCGAACCCGACTTCGAGCTCGGAGCCGAAGAAGATCGCCCGCCCCGGGTCCACGCGTCGATCCCAACGGCTCGTTGGCTGGGGACCGGGGAGCTGAACACGACAACCTCGAAGCGTTGCAGAGCCGAGTTCGCGTAACCCGCGACACCGCCCGAGATCGGCGCGGTCGTTTCGGGCACGCCGAGGATCATGCGGGGCGGCGGGGGCGGCCCCTCCGGCTCGCGCTGGTTGCGGCTGGCGGCGGCGGCGGCGGGTGTCTCCCCGGCCTTCGCGCCGGCCGCGGCTTCTTCTTCGGGGCGCGGCTTGCGTGGCTCCTGCTGGTCTGACATGAGCAACTGCGAAAACGCCCGCTGCATCACGAGGCGGGTTCGCTGGAAGTCCGAGGATGACTCAAACCGGCGCTTTGCCGAGAGGTCGCTGCGGTCCATCACCACGAACAGCATCGAGCCGGCCAGGAGGACGAGCATCCCCATCGCCGCGGCGAGCACGACCTCGAGCATGGTGAAGCCGCGACGGGTCACTTCTTGTCACTCCGCGAGGGAGCGGCCGGGGGCTTGGGAGGAGTCTTTCCGCTGGTGCCCTGAGCGCCGCGCCCGGTGATCATGTCGATGAACCGCTGCCGGAGCACGGGATCATCCATGATTCTCGCCCGGGTGTCCGGGTTGCGGAGCTGACCGAAGACGGGGTCGACGATCCGGGTGATGCTGTACGAGGGCGTTCCGTCTTCGCGGGAGACCAGCCCGCGGACCTCGTCGGTGTTCCACACGGTGAAGGTCACCGCTTGGAGGCGGTCGAGGCTCATCGCGCCGCCGCTTCTCTGCGGGTCCTGCGGCACCGCGCTTTCGAGCAGCAGGCCCGAGACGCGCTTGGTCCAGCGGTAGGTGTCGCGGCCGTACTCGATGGGCGCCGTCTCGCTCGGCAGCGATTCCTCGTCGTCGAGATACTGCAGCATCAGACGGTTCGCCAGCTCCGCCGCGCCCAGTCGCTTGAGCCCGCGCGACTGGCCGTTCATCACGGCGCTGCTGGCGCTCAGCATCGCGGCCGCGGCCAACGCGAGGATGCCGACCGCGCACAGGACCTCGACGAACGTCAGACCCCGGCGGACGCGGGGCCCGTGCGGTCCCGGCCGGTGTGGTGTGGGCATGAACCGGATCCTCCGGCGCGGCGATCACCCCCGATGGGCGCGCCGGCGCTTACTTGCCCATGGTCCAGATGTCGATGTCGTCCTCGGTGCCGGCCGTCTTGTCTTCTCCGTAAGACCCGAGGCTGAAGGCCCGATCGCCGCGTCCGGCGGGGCTGTAGAAGAACTCCATGTCCCAGCCGTCCCGGAGCTTCTTGCTGTCGTCGATGAAGGGCGGCTTCACGGAAGTGAGCAGCAGGAGGGTCGTCGGGTACGAGCTGTACTCAAGGTTGTACGAGTTCAGGGCCGTCTGGATCGTCTGCAAGCTGGCCTTGGTCGCGCGGATCTTGGCCCGCGCGCCCATGCCCGACACGCTCACGGCGGCGACGGCCATCAGCACGCCGATGATCGCCAGCACCAGCATCAGTTCGATCAGCGAGAAGCCGCCCCGGGTCTGGGCGATCGTGCGCTTCATGGTTCGTGTCTGCTTCATAGTCTTTCCTTGATCTGATGCCGGACGAGCCCGCCGAGGAGGCGAACATCGACCGATCACCCTCATTCTATCGGTTTCCGGGCCCTTTCGCCCCGCGTCCCCCTCTGGATTGTTCGCCCAGCGACGCGGTGCGCTCGGCGGCTCCCGATCATGACACGGCATTCCGGCGCCCGCAACCGCCGAGCCCCGTCTCACGAGGATCGTCGGGCCGCCGCGCCGACGGTGCCGGTGGTGCCGACCGCGACTGGGCATGGCATTCGGCGTCCCGGACCTACCCTCACGCGTGATCTACCTGGACCACAACGCGACAACGCGCCCATCCGAACTGGTCCGCGAAGCCGTCGACGCCGCGCTCGGCGAGTTCTGGCACAACCCCAGTTCCGTCCACCGCGCCGGCCAGGCCGCACGCCACCGGGTGGAGCTCGCCCGCGCGGCGGTCGCGGACCTGATCGGTGCCAAAGCCCGCGAGATCACCTTCACCTCTGGAGGTACCGAAGCCCTCGACCTCGCGATCCGGGGCACACTCGAATCCCGGCCCGGCTGCTTGATCACGACGCGCATCGAGCACGCCGCGGTCCGCGAGCTGGCCTCCGACCTCGAGAAGAAGGACCCTGCCCGCGTGCGCTGGTGCCCGCTCTCTTCAGACGCGACCGTTGATCTCGGAGCGCTCGAACGCCTTCTTGGCGAAGGCGCTTCGCTTCTCTGCGTCCAGTGGGCGAACAACGAGACCGGGGTCGTGCAGCCGGTCGATCGCATCGCCGAGCTCGCTCGGGCCGCGGGAGTGCCGTGGTGCTGCGACGCGACGCAGTGGATCGGCAAAGAGCCCTGCCCCGCGCCCGTCGCCGACATGATGGCCTTTGCCCCGCACAAGTTTCATGGGCCAAAGGGAGTCGGGGTTCTCTTCGCCCGCGCGGGCGTGAGGCTCAAGCCCAGGTTGCTGGGTTCGCAGGAGCTCGGTCGTCGCGCGGGCACGGAGAACGTGCCCGGGATTCTCGGCGCGGGTGCCGCGGCGGCCGAAGCGGCCCAGTGGCTCGCGGACCCTGCCCCGAGGGAGCGACAGCGTGCCTTGCGCGATCGGTTCGAGACGCGGCTGACCAGCCTTGTTCCTGATGCGGTGGTGAACGCGGCGGGCTCGCCCCGCCTGTGGAACACGACCAACATCGGGTTCCCCACGCTGGAGGCCGAAGCCCTGCTGTTGTTGCTCTCCGAGCGGGGTCTCTGTGCTTCGGCCGGCGCAGCGTGCAGCTCGGGTTCGCTCGAGCCCTCGCCGGTGCTGCTCGCGATGGGCATCCCCCCCGTGGTGGCCCACGGCTCCGTCCGGTTCAGCCTCGGGCGGGACACGACGCCCGAGGAGGTCGAGCAGGCCGCAGAGGTCGTCGCGGCGTGCGTCTCTGTCCTGCGCCGCTCGGCGTGAGTCGGGGGCCGGAGGCCGATACCCTCTGGGCGCATGACAACCTTCTCACCCCCCCAACAGATCGGCGATCCCCGCGACGAGGCACATCCCGCGGGAGTCCTCCCGGGACTGTCGCTGGCCCTCGGCATCCTCTCCTTGGCCTGTTGCTGTGTGCCGTTCCTGGGCGTGATCGCCGGTCCCAGCGCGATGCTGAGCGGGGCGGTGGTGCTGCGGCGCGGGTCCCACGCGCGGGGGCGCGGCGTCGCGATCGGGGGACTGGTCACCGGTCTCCTGGGCATGATCGCAGGCATCGTCGTGCTCGGCGGCGTCGCCTATACGATGATGCAGGCGCGGAGCTTCTCGAACCAGGTTGGGATCGCGATCACGGCCGCCCAGGATGGGGACTCGTCGAAGCTCTCGGCGCTGGTCGCACCGGAGACGGGGCCGCTCAAGGACGAGGACATCGCGGCGTTCAACGACCGGGTGAAGGCCAAACTCGGCAAGTTCCAGAAGCCTCACGGCGGGCTGTGGGACCTGATCCCCGTCACGGTAAAGTTCGTCCTGAGTGACCAGGCGAGGGCTCAGAGGCTCTCCGCGAAGTACACCGCCATCATCTACCCCGCGCAGTTCGACAACGGCCGCGGGGTGGTCGTGCTGCTGGTGCCCAACGGGGCAGCGGCCCCGGGCCCCGCCGGCTTCCCGCCGTTGGCAAACGTCGGCGTCTACCAGGAGGGTTCCACCGATGTGATCTGGCTGGTGCAGCCCCCGCCCTGAGTCGGCCGGATCGGTCCCTACCATCCCGACCTTATGCCGACCGCCCCACTCAACGACCCTCTCGCCATCCTCGCCGACCGGTTCCGCGCCGCCATCCGCGCGGCCTTTCCTTCCGTGGAGGGGGAGATCGATCCGCTCATCACGGTTGCGAAGCAGCCGGAGTTCGGCGACTTCCAGTCGAACGTGGCGATGTCCCTCTCCAAGCGGGTGGGGCAGAACCCGCGTCAAGCGGCCGCTGCGATCGTCGCGCACGCGAAGATCGACGACATCGCCGAGCCGCTCTCGGAGAAGTCGATCGCGGGCCCGGGGTTCATCAACATCCGCTTGAGGTCGGACGCGCTGGCGGGGCTGCTGACTTCGCTCGATACCCCAAGTCTTGGGCTCGAGCCGGTGGCTGCGCCGCAGACGATCGTCGTTGACCTGATGGGCGTGAACCTCGCCAAGCAGATGCACGTCGGGCACCTTCGGAGCCCGATCATCGGTGACGCGGTCGCGCGGATGTTCGAGCGGCTTGGGCACCGCGTGATCCGTCAGAACCACGTGGGCGACTGGGGACTGCCCATCGCGATGGTGACGGCCCGGTTGATGCGGCTCGCCGCGGCGGGGAAGATCGACCTGGATCGCATCACGCTCACCGATCTCGACGTCGCGTACAAGGCCGCGCAGGCGGAGTGCCAGCGCGACATGGCGGGGCTCGAAGCCGCGCGGAAGTACGGCCTGGGGCCGAAGGCGATCGCCGAGCTCGAGGAGCAGGTCGGCGGTGCCACGGAGGCGTTTCTCGCGGCCCGGCAGACGTTGATCAACTTGCAGGCGAAAGAGCCGGCGACGTACGCGGTGTGGCGGAAGATCTACGAGGTCACCATGCAGGTGTGCCTCGCGGTCTGCAAGACGCTGCTCGTGAACGTGACCGAGGAGCACAACGCGGGCGAGAGCAGCTACGCGGACGAGCTGGGGCCGATGATCGAGGACCTCACGGCGCGCGGGGTGGCGGAGGTGGATCAGGGGGCGCTCATCATCAGGCTCGACGCACCACCCTACCCGGTCGACGGCGGCAAGACGGCGAGCTTCGACGCGATCAAGGAGCCGTGCCTGGTCCGCAAGACCGACGGCGGGTTCCTCTACGCGACCACCGATATCTGCGCGATCCGCCGGCGCGTGCGGGTGCTCGGGGCCGAACGAGCGGTGTACTGCATCGACGCGCGCCAAGCGCTGCACATGAAGCAAGTCTTCGCCGGGAGCCTCCGCGCCGGGTACGCGTTCCATCCGGAGACCGGCGCGCCCGCGCGTCTGGAGCACGCCGCGTTCGGCGCGGTGCTCGGTGAGGACGGCCGCCCGTTCAAGACCCGCAGCGGGGAGAACGTTGCCCTCGCTGACCTGATCGGGGAGACTTTCAGACGCGCCACCGACGCGGTGAAAGCCAATAGCCCGGAGCTCTCGGCCGATGAAGCGAGCAAGGTCGCCGAGGCCGTGGGGATCGCGGCGCTCAAGTACGCCGATCTGTCCAACGACCGCGCCCGGGACTACGTGTTCAGCTTCGATCGCTTGCTCGCGTTCGAGGGCAACACCGGGCCGTACCTGTTGTACGCCGTCGCCCGTTGCAACAGCATCATGAGGCGAGGCCGCGACGAGGGCGCGGGCGGTTTCGAGCGAGCGCCGTTTCTCCTCAGCGAGAGCGCCGAGAAGTCGCTCGCGCTCGCGCTGCTGCGATACCCCGCGGCGGTCCAGGGCGCCTCTGAGAGCGTCGAGCCGCACCGCATCTGCCAATACCTGTACGAGCTCGCGGGCACGTACAGCGTGTTCTTCGATCGTTGCCCGGTGCTGAAAGCGGCGAGCCCCGAGCTCCGCGCGTCGCGGCTGCGGTTGTGCGGCCTCGTAGCTCGGGTGCTGAGCGATGGACTGAAGACGATCGGCGTTCCAACCGTCGAGCGCATGTAGCGCCGCGCCCGGAAATGAAAGACCGGCCCGAGGTGGGCCGGTCGGTTTCGCACTGGGTTGGCGATGAGGCCGCGGCTGATCGAAGGCCGCGTCAGAGTTTCAGAACACGACCTGCATCTGGAAGCGGAGGGCGAACTCGCCGTCGTCGGGGTTGCCCAGCAGGGCGTTGTAGGTGTTCCCGCCGAGGGGGCCGGGCGGAATGGAGTTGGCTTCGTCGCCGCGGGTGTAGATCCAGTCGGTCTGGTTCATCGCCCAGACGACCTCGCCGGTCAGCTTGACCGCGTGGCTCTCGGGCGAGATGTAGTAGTTGGCACCGGCGGTGAGGAAGTGGGAGTCGTCGACTTCTTCGCCCGCGAGGTCGGTGGTCTGGTCATCCCAGAAGATGGCGTCCCACCGGGCGAAGAGCTCGACCTGATCGCTGACGAAGACGCCGCCCTGCAGAATGCCGCCGAAGTTGTCGGAGTCACCGCCGCCGTTCTCCACTTCGGTGCTCTGGCCGATGAACGCGCCGTACACGTTCCACCCCTTGCCTTCGAAGGAAGCGTCGACCGTGTAGAGCAGCAGCTCGGAGCCCGGGGACGCGGTGCCGCCGGTCTCGCCGGAGTCCTGCCAGTGGATCGCGGCGCCGATCAGCGAGGCGTTGTCCTGCGAGCGGAAGCTGGTGAAGTCGAGGAAGCGGTTCCAGTCTGCGCCCACGGGCATGAAGTCGACGCGGGCGGTGAGGGCGTAGTCGGCCTCGGCACCGGAGTCGAAGTCGGTGTTCGCGGTGCGGATGCCGTCGGTGAAGGCGCCGAGGACTCGGAACTTCTCGCCGGTGTAGGTGAGCTGAACGCCCTGGTTGTAGTCCTGATTGAAGACCTCGTTCGCCGCGGAGCGGTCAACGGCGAGCTGCTTCTCGTTGACGATGTACTCCTCGCGGAGGATCGGGAGGGTCATCTGTCCCCAGCGGACCGCGAGCCCGCCGTCAAAGGCGTACTCGCCCCAGGCGTCTTCGAGCGCCCACTCACCGGCATCGCCGGCCCAGAACTGGAGGTAGTAGGTGAGGGACTTGTCCCAGACGTGGCCCCAGGCCCAGAGGCGGGTGTTGGGGGTGTTGAAGCCGTGGGTGAAGTCCGAGTTGTCTCCGGCGTCCTCGTCACGGAAGTTCATGGTGTACCGGAACGAGACGGCGCCGCCGATGTAGAGGGCATTCGCGCCGGAACCATCGCTGATGCCGAACCCGTTTCCGTCATGACCCGCGCCGCCCCCGCCCTGGAAGCTGGTGCGGTTCGCGGAGTCGCTCAACAGCTCCGCGGTGTAAGCGCGGGTGGCGTCTTGGGCGAGCGATGGGACGGCGAGCGTGGCGGACGCGAGAGAGACGAGAACGGCCTTGTTCATGGTGGGCTCCTTGCCGCGGAATCGACGGCGCGGGGAGCTTACAGGGCGGCCCACTCGGGTGCAACACGAGCCCGGGGTGTGGAAAAAGCAACCGGCCGTCCTTGCGGACGGCCGGTCGATGCAAACTGATTCAGCCTTTCGGCCAGGGGCAGGTTTAGAACATGACCTGCATCTGGAAGCCGAGGGTGATCTCGTTGTCCTCGGACTGGCCGAGGATGCTGTTGTTGTTGAAGACGCTGGCGAGGATGGGGTCGCCGTTGGCGTCGACTTCGCCGGTGTCAGCGAAGGGGGTGGCGTTCAGAGCCCAGGAGACCTGGCCGGTGAACTTGACGGCGTGGCTCTCGGGGGAGATGTAGTAGTTCACGCCGGCGGCGAGGAAGTGGTTGTCGTCGATCGCATCGCCGTTGAGGTCGGTGCGGTCGCTGTCCCAGAAGATCGCGTCCCAACGGGCGAAGAGTTCGACCTGGTCGGAGACGAAGATACCGCCCTGGGCAAGGAGACCGAAGTCATCGGAGTCGGTGTTGGAGGTGTTGTCCTCCTGGGTGAGGCCCATGCCGGCGACGTACACGTTCCAACCCGGGCCTTCCCAGGAGAAGTCAACGGTGTACGCGAGGAGGCTGGCGTCAACGGTGCCGCCGGTCTCGCCGCCGTCCTGCCAGTGGATCGCACCGCCGACGAGGCCGGCGTTGTCCTGGCTGCGGAAGCTGGTGAAGTCCAGGAAGCGGTCCCAATCGGAACCGGCGATCTTGAAGTCAAAGCGAGCGGTGAGGGCGTAGTCGGCCTCGGAGCCGCTGTCGAAGTCGGTGTTGGCGGTGGAAGCACCGTCGCCGAACGCACCGACGACGCGGAAGGCGTCAGAGGCGTACTGGAGGGCAACGGCCTGGCTGTAGCCCTGGCTGAAGATCTCGTTGCTGTTGGAGCGGCCGATGGCGAGCTGCTTCTCGCTGTCGATGTTCTCCTCGCGGAAGACGGGAGCCTTGAACTGGCCCCACTTCACCGCAAGACCGTTGTCGAAGGCGTACATGCCGAACGCGTCCTCGAGTTCCCAGCCGCCTTCGGCCTCGTGGTGGAACTGGATCTTGTAGGTGAGGTCCTTGCTCCACACGTGGCCGTACGTCCAGAAGCGGACGTTCTCGTTCGAGAAGCCGTGGGTGAAATCGTTCTGATCGCCAACGGCGTCCTTGTCACGGAAGCTGTGCTGGTAGCGGAACTGCATCGCGCCGCCGAGGTACAGCTGGTTGTTGCCCGAGCCATCGCCGATGCTGAAACCGCCAGCGTCGTGCCCGGCGCTGCCGCCGCCGCCCTGGAGGAGGCTGCTGCGGGTGGCCGAATCGTTCATCAGCTCCGCGGCGTAGGCGCGATCGCTGTCAAGCTTGGCGTTCTGAGCCAGGGCCGGGGCCCCGATGCTCAGAGCAGCGCCCGCGAGCAACACAAGCACTCTGGACTGACTCATTGATGAAACTCCTCTATTCGAGATCCGGAGGGCATCTGAATGGGTGCCTCTCACGGTTGGCTGCGGGTCCATACTTCCGACCGACGCGGCCAATGGTTCTGGGCCAACCACGCTGGTGGCCCTGTCGTTGCGCAACACGGACACCCGGTTCTGGTCAACCCGCGGGCTCCCCGCGAGCCGGCCCGTTCCGGGCTCCGCCTATCCGAGGCGGTTCCCGAACCGAGCAACCGAATGTCCCGACGCGGGGTTGCCTGACGGCTGCCCGACCCGCGCCCTCGATGAATGCTTCGTGTGAACGTAGGAGTCCTGAGCTCCGCCGCCCACCTTCTACACCCGCCGAGTCGATCGGTTTCCGGAACGGTTTTACGGCCGGAAACCTCTCCTGGGGGGCGGACTATACCCCCAGCTCTAACCTGTCGCAAACGTCCGCCTACGTTTTTCGTCCGAGAGCCCCCGCTCCGCACAACTTTTCCACGCCCATATTTCCCCTGAGTGGGCGTTCGGATCGCTTTCATTCAATCTGAATACCCTCTCTCTCCCGACCTCCGCGCCCTGCGGATAACCTTCGCCGTGATTGTTAAGAGTGTCGATCTTGGCGCGCAAGTGGCTGTAATAAATAAGGTTGGGTGAACTCCATGGCCGACAAACGCACCGTCCTCGTTGTCGACGACGAACGCGACCTGCTCGAGCTTGTCGCCTACAACCTCAAACGCGCGGGTTATGACGTCCTTACTGCGCAAAACGGTCGTCGGGGGCTCGACGTCATCTCAGAATCCAAGCCCGACCTCGTCGTTCTCGACGTCATGCTCCCGGAACTCTCCGGCACTGAGATCGCCACCAGGGTGCGGGCCAACCCGCTCACGGCCTCCATCCCCATCATCATGCTCACCGCCAAAGGCACCGAGACGGATCAGGTCGTCGGGCTCGCGGTCGGTGCCGATGACTACATCTCCAAGCCGTTCTCCATGAAGATCCTCCTCGCCCGCGTCGAGGCCTTGCTCCGACGGGCCGGACGCGCGCAGGCCGAGCACACCTCGTTGGAGCTCGGCACCGTGCGCCTCGACCTCGAGACCCACGAAGCCTTCGTCAATCAGGAAGCCGTCAAACTCACCCTGACGGAGTTCCGCATCCTGGCCGCCTTGCTCCAGGCCCAGGGCCGCGTTCTCTCGCGGGCGACGCTCATGAGCCGCGCGATGGGCCCGGGCGTTCTGGTCACCGAGCGGACCATCGACGTCCATGTGACCGCGATCCGCAAGAAGCTCTCGGACCAGGCCGATCTCATCAAGACCGTTCGCGGCGTCGGCTACCGCGCGACCCCCGATCTCGCGGCCGCCAACGAATCCGACGGCCTACCGCCCTTGTGAGTCTGCCCGCGGGGGTTCTTCCCCGCAGCCCCAGTTGGAGCGAGTGATCCACCGACCCGCCGCGAATCGTGTTGAGCTCTTCTGCCTCGCATCGGGGTGGGCGTTGTTCGGCCTGCTCGCGGTGTTCGCGCCGTTCTGGGTGATCGTCGTCGGGGCGGCGCTCGTGGCCGTGCTCACCGGCCTTCTCGTCTTCGGGGTCATCGAGCCCCGGACCCGCTCCGAGCACAACGTCTCCTCGCTCTCGGGGCTGCTCGCGCGCGCCGCGGGAGCGGCCCCCGAGTCGAGCCTGAGGAGCGCGGTGGACGCGGCGGCCTCGGAACTCGCGAGCCTACGGCTGAGCGAGCAGGAGCTCCGCAAGGCCCTCGACGCGGTGTCGGACCCCATCCTCGCCACCGACGCGGTGGGGATCGTCCGCATCGCCAATGCCGCGGCGGAGGCCTTCGCCGGCGCCGCACCCGGAGTGACTGTGGTCGGGCGGGCGCTCGACGAGCTGTTCTCGCAGAACGCGCTGCTGGCGATGCACGCGGCGGCGGCGGGCGGGCGGGCGGTGCACGACCAGGTGAGCCTCCACCGGGCGCAGGGGAAGAGAATCTACCACGTCTACGCCGCACCGATCGGTGAACGGGCCAACCAAGCGTCCCGCCAGGCGGTGGTGCTCACGCTCCAGGACGTCACCGAACTGGCGACGGCGGTGAAGGTGCAGACTGACTTTGTCGCGAACGCGAGCCACGAGCTGCGGACCCCGCTGGCCGCGATCCGAGCGGCGGCGGAGACGATCGAGACGGCCAACGACGACCCGCCGATGGTGGACCGGTTGACAGAGATGATCCGCAACAACTGCACGCGACTGGAGGACCTCCTCGCGGACCTTCTCGACCTGTCGAGGCTCCAGAGCGACGAGGCGCCGGTTGAGCGGTCCCGCGTGGAGATCGACCAGCTCTTCGCCGACCTGCGCGAGCTGTTCGGGGCGAGCCTCGAGGAGAGGCAGTTGACGGTGGCGTTCGAGCGGCCGCCGGAGCTTTCGTCGGTCTCGACCGACGCGAAGTCGCTCAAGCTGATCCTGCGGAACCTCATCGAGAACGCCGCGAAGTTCGCGTACGAGGGAACACGGGTCGTGGTCCGCGTGTCGCGTCCGGCGCCCCCGATCGTGCGCTTCGAGGTCATCGACCGCGGCGTGGGGATCCCCATCGGCGCACAGTCGCGGATCTTCGACCGGTTCTTCCAGGTCGATGCTTCACGCGCAGGAACCTCTCCCCGGCGCGGCACGGGGCTGGGGCTCGCGATGGTGAAGCAAGCGGTGACGCGTCTGGGGGGCACGGTGGGCGTGGAGAGCGTCTGGAAAGAGGGCACGACGATGATCGTCGAGCTCCCGTTTGCACGCGAAGAGGCCGCCCCGCTACGCTAGGGCAATGACCATCGCCATCGACACGTCTTTCGTGCCCGCGGGCCTGAAGATCACCACCTTCGCCGACGCCGAGCCCTACGTGAAAGCCCTTCTCTCCCGCGCGGTGAGTTCCGCGTCGGAGCTTGAGCGCTGGTTGATCGACCGCGGCGAGCTGGAGGCCGCGTGCTCGGAGGCCAAGGCCGAGCTCTACATCGAGATGACCTGCGACACCGAGCGCGAGGAATCGCAGAAGGCCTACGGCAAGTTCGTGGGAGAGGTGCAGCCTCTCCTCACGCCGGCGTTCTTCGAGCTGGACAAGCGATACGTCGAGCTTGCCGCGAAGTATCCCTTGGCGGCCGAGCGATACGGTGTGGCGGACCGCTCGATCCGTACGGACGTGGCGCTCTTCCGACCGGAGAACGTGGACCTCGAGGCGCAGCTCTCGCAGCTGGGGCAGCGCTTCGACCAGGTGGTCGGCGCGATGACGGTGCGGTTCGAGGGGCGCGAGCAGCCGCTTCCGATGATGGGCCGCTACCAGGAGGTCACGGATCGCTCGGTGCGCGAGGCCGCGTGGCGGCTGGTGAACGAGCGTCGGATGCGCGACGCGGAGGAGATCGACGGGATCTACGACCAGATGATCGCGCTGCGGCACCAGATGGCGAAGAACGCGGGGTGTGCCGACTACGTCGAGTACGCCTTCCGCGCGATGCACCGGTTCGATTACACGCCCGAGGAGTGCCGCCGGTTTCACGCGGGCGTCGAGACCGCGGTGGTCCCGCTGGTGCGCGACATCGAGCGCCGGCGCGCCGCGACGATGGGTGTTGAATCGCTGCGGCCGTGGGACCTCGCGGTCGACGTGAAGGGACGACAGCCGCTGCGGCCGTTCGATGGAGGCGCGGACCTGATGCTCAAGGCGGTGGGGGCGTGCCAGCGGCTCGACCCGCGTCTGGGCGCGATGCTGGCGTCTCTGGGTGACGGCGCGAACTCGCGCGGGCCGGCGGGGGGCGCGTGCCTGGACCTCGACAGCCGCAAGGGCAAGGCGCCGGGCGGGTACCAGTACATGCGGGACCGCTCGCGCCGCCCGTTCATCTTCATGAACAGCGCCGGCATGCTCCGCGATGTCGAGACGATGGTGCACGAGGCCGGGCATGCGTTCCACTCGCTGCTGTGCCGCGACGAGCCGCTGCTCGCGTACCGCCAGAGCCCGATCGAGTTCGCCGAGGTGGCGAGTATGTCGATGGAGCTTCTCACCATGCCGCACTGGGGGCCTTCGCCCGACGGCGGCCCGTCGTTCTTCCCGAACGAGGCGGAGTTCGCCCGCGCGTGCCGCGAGAACATCCAGAGCAGCGTGACGCTGCTCCCGTGGATCGCGACGATCGACGCCTTCCAGTTGTGGGTGTACCAGAACCCGGGCCATACCCACGAGCAACGCACCGCGTACT
>JBMOHX010000038.1:0-17237 GCA_049317625.1 Phycisphaerales bacterium | reverse complement strand
CACCGGGCCCGGTGGCATCTGCCGCGCGACGCGACCGGCCCGCGCCAACTCGGGAACGCGCGCCAGCAGCTCGGCCTCGGTCAGCGACAGCAACTCGGCAGTCCGGTGCACCAGCTCCGTTTCGGGCAGATAGCAGTGCCCTTCCTTCGCTGCCTGGCCGAGCACGAACTCCCGTGCGGCGTCGAGGCGCTCCGGGGCCGTTGGCGCGATGCCCATCTGGCCGGCCAGGCGATCCGCTGTGCGGCCGACGTCGGACTCGAAGGCCTTCAGCACCCGTTCGGCGATGCGGACGTTGTTCATCGTGCGTTTGAGGAGTTCTTCGACATCGATAGGGTCACCGCTCATGGGCATCTCCGCGCGGGTTGAATGGGGTCCGAGGGGTTCCTTCGGAGCGATGACCGGGCGACTTGGAGGCAGGACCGGTTTTTGGCTGAAGAGCGGCCCGGGCGCGGGCACCGGCGGGCGCGGGTGTGGGCTGGACCGCTTCGGCGAGGGTTCGCGGACCGCGGGAGCCGCGGCGATCTACAGTTGCGCGAATGAGCACCCCTTCTACACCAGCGACCGAGACGACCGACCCCCGCCCCGCGCCGACGAACTTCCTTCGTCAGATCATCGACGCCGATAACGCCTCGGGGAAGTGGGGAACGTGGCCGGGGGGCGGCGCGAAAGTTCACACCCGGTTCCCGCCAGAACCCAACGGCTACCTGCACATCGGGCACAGCAAGAGCATCTGCCTGAACAGCGGCCTGGCCCGCGACTACGGGGGCAAGTTCAACCTGCGCTTCGACGACACGAACCCGGCGAAGGAAGAGCAGGAGTACGTCGACGCGATCAAGGCGGACGTGAAGTGGCTGGGGGCGGACTATGAGAGCGGGCCGATCGCGGGGGGCGTGTTCTGGGCGTCTGACTACTTCGAGCAGATGTACGCGTGGGCGGAGGAGCTGATCGAGAAGGGGCGCGCGTACGTGTGCGACCTGACCGCGGAGAAAATGAGCGCGATGAGAGGTTCGACGACGGCGCCGGCGCAGAGCCCGCACCGGGATCGACCGGTTGAAGAGAGCCTGCGGCTCTTCCGCGAGATGCGCGCGGGCAAGTTCCCGAACGGCGCGAAGACGCTGCGGGCGAAGATCGACCTCGCGAGCCCGAACTTCGTCATGCGCGATCCGGTGATGTACCGGATCGTGCACGAGCACCACCACAACACGGGCGACAAATGGTGCATGTACCCGATGTACGACTGGGCCCACTGCCTCGAGGATTCGCTCGAGGGAATCACGCACTCCATCTGCACGCTCGAGTTCCGCAACAACCGGCCGCTGTACGACTGGTTCATCGATTCGATCAACGAGGGGCGCGGGCCCGGTTCGAAGTGGGGGCCGAAGATCCATCATCCGCAGCAGATCGAGTTCGCGCGGCTGAACCTGACGTACACGGTGATGAGCAAGCGGTTCCTGCTCAAGCTCGTCGAAGAGAGGCGGGTGAACGGATGGGATGACCCGCGGATGCCGACGATCGCCGGGCTGCGGCGGCGCGGGTACACGTCGGAGTCGATCCGGAACTTCTGCGAGGACGTGGGGGTGACGACGCAGGAGAGCGTGATCGACGTCGCCCGGCTGGAGAACGCGCTGCGGGATCACCTGAACAAGACGGCACCGCGGACGATGAGCGTGCTGCGGCCGGTGAAGGTCGTGATCGAGAACTGGCCGGAGGGGAAGACCGACGAGCTCGACTTTGTCGTGAACCCGGAGGACGAGGGCGCGGGCAAGCGGAAGGTGACCTTCGGGCGGGAGATCTATATTGAAGCGGAAGACTTCATGGAGACGCCCGTGAAAGGGTTCTTCAGGCTCGCCCCGGGCCAGGAGGTTCGCCTGCGGTGGGCGTACTTCATCACCTGCACCGGCGTCGTGAAGGACGCGGCGGGGAACGTGGTGGAAGTTCGCGCGACCTACGACCCCGCGACGCGCGGGGGGGATGCGCCGGTGGGCGCGGACGGGAAGCCCACAAAGAAGGTGAAGGGCACGATCCACTGGGTGAACGCGGCGACGGCGGCAACGGCCGAGGTGCGGCTGTTCGACCGGCTGTTCAGCGCAGAGACGCCGGGAGAAAAGACGGGGAATCAGTTCGACGACTTGAATCCGAACTCCCTCGAGACGGTGACGGCCTTCATCGATCCGGCGATCGCCGGATCACAGGCGGGAATGACCTACCAGTTCGAGCGGTTGGGGTACTTCTGCGTCGACAGGGACACCACGCCGGGCCGGCTGGTGTTCAACCGGACGGTGACGCTGAAAGACGGATGGGCGAAGTCGAAGTGACCGCCGGGGTGGTCATCCGGGGCGCGGTCGCTGCGGACGTGGAGCGGGTGCTCCCGATGGTGGCGGGCGTGGTCGCGCTGCACGAGGAGTGGGACAGCGCGCGGTACGGCGCGCTTCCGGATGTCATCGAACGATACCGCCGGTGGCTCCCGGGCCGCGCGAGCGATCCTCGGAGCGTGTTTCTTGTTGCCGAAGCACCGGCCGCGCTGGTCGGGTTCGTGGTCGCGAGCGTCGAGTCGAACATCCCCATTTACAAGGTTGAGGAGTTTGGATTCGTCCACGACATGTGGGTCGAACCGGCGTGGCGCGGACGGGGCATAGCGCGGGGACTGGCAACCGCGTGCGTCGAGAGGTTCGGCGCGATGGGGGTCCGGCAGATCCGACTGGAGACGGCGTGGAGGAACGAGGGGGCAAGGCGGGTCTTCCGCGCGGCGGGCTTTCGCGAGACGGCGGTCGAGATGGCGCTCGACCTCCCATCACCGACCCCCGAACGCGATCCTACCTGAGATCACGCGTATTGGACAGGAATGCTTCAAGAAGAGGCAGCACGCAGGGACGTGCGGCCGTATATTTGACCTCTCGGTGGGCTACTGGTACTTTGACCCTCCCTCGGGCGTCGGCGCCGGGCCGTTCTCGGGGACAGGAATCGGACCATCATGCGGAAGGAAGCAGCGTTGCGGTCTCCCTCCAAGCTTTGGAACGTTTGGCTTCTGGCCTGTGCCGCGGCGTTGGCTGCCGCGAGCGCGGTTGGCGGGCCGGCATTTGCTCAGTGCATCCCCGCCGAGGTCGTCGAGCGGATCTCGTTGACGGCAGAAGACGAGCAGAAACTCGCGGAATGCGTGGCGGCGAACTCCGCGCACCTCGGGGACTCGAAGCCGGAGCTGGTGCGGGCCGACCGAACAGCGTTGCTTCAGCCGCTCGAGAACAAAAAGGCTTCGGCCTCTTTCCGGGTCAAGTACGCGAAAGCGCTCCTGCCCGTGATCACCCCGCTCGCGGGGAACAGCAACGACATCGTGGCGTGCAACGCCCTGATCATCGCCGGCGATCTCGCCACCGATAGCGCGGCAGACTTGGTCAAGCGGCACACGGACGGCCCGGTGTCCTCAGTGAGATATCAGGCGGCCTACGCGGCACGACGGACCTTTGAGACCATGACCGTCGGCAGCCCGGCGATCACTCCCACGAAGGGCAGCGAGCTGCTCACGGTGATCGAGGGCCGGCTCGGTTCCGAAACCGATGCTCTGGTCGTCGACGCGTTGATCCGAGCCGCGCTCGAAGCGGCGAAGGTCGATGAGCTCCGCAATCAGGCGATCTCGACAGTCTCGAAGGGCGTACAGCGTCTGGTCGCGGCGGGCGTCGGTGGCGAGGGAATCCCGCAGGCGATGCTGGAGAGCTGCGTGGTGGCGTGCACGGGCGTGCGGGCCATCATCGCGTTGCCGAATGTCTCGGTGTCGCGGGAGGCGACCCTCGCGGCGGGGGGCCTGGGCGGCGACCTGCTGAGCGGCGTGAGCGTCGCGGTGTCGCGGCAGCGGTTGACGCTGACCGGGAACGATCCCGCCCGCGAGGTGCACGCGCAGGCCGCGCTGGCCGGCGAGACGCTGGTGCTCCTGGTCGCAAAGAAGCTGGACGCGTCGTTTGCGGCCGGGCCGAAGGAAGCCGGGAAGTCGCTCCGCGAGGGGACGACGGAGGGGGACGCGAAGTTCCTCGTGGGCGCGGCGGACATAATCGGGCCCCGCGGGATCCTGCTTCAGAAGCCCTTCGACTTCGCGGCGAACCGATTCCCGACGAAGTAGGCCTACGGTTCGCGGTGCTCAAACTCGCCGCGCCGGTCGTATTGCTGATCGTGTGTGTGGCCGCGTTCGTGGCTTGGGATCCCCCGATGCCGCGGGCTGATGTGACCTTGGTCAATCGGGGTGAGGTGTCAACTCTCGATCCGGCGACCATGTCCTGGGGGCAGGACTTTCGCATCGCGCGCCTCATCAGCGAAGGGCTCGTGCGGCAGGATGTCTTCACGAAGGAGATGGAGCCGCGGCCGGGGGTCGCGGAGCGCTGGGAGATCGAAGAGAACGGCCGTTTGCTGCGGTTCCACCTGCGTGCGGACGCGAGGTGGACCGACGGTTCACCGGTCACCGCGCACGACTTCGCGTACGCGTGGCGGAGGAACCTCCTCCCGGAAACCGGCGCGGACTACGCGACGCTTTTCAAACTGCTGGACGGTGGCGCGGAGTTCTTCGAGTTCCGTAAGGCTCAGCTCAAGGCGTACAGAGCGGGCGAGCACTCCGCCGCGGGCGCGGAGCGGATGTGGGCGGAAGCGGAAGCGCGATTCGCGGAGAGCGTCGGAGTGACGGCGGTCTCGGACCGCGAGTTGGTGGTGCGGCTGGCGCGGCCGACGCCGTACATCTTGGACGTGCTGGCCTTTCCCGCGTTCTTCCCCGTGCACCGGCGGACGATCGAGGCGTTCACGACGTTGGACACGGAGACCGGCGAGGTGCGTGTGGATCCGAGGTGGACACGGCCCCCAGGATTCGTGGCCAACGGGCCGTTCGCGCTGGTGGACTGGCGGTTCAAACGGGGGATGCGGTTCGAGCGGAACCCGCTGTACTGGGACGGCGCACGCATCAACGTGGACTCGATCGATTGCCCGACGATCGAAGACTCTTCGGCGCAGGTGCTGGCGTTCCGTACCGGGAGCGCTGATTGGGTGTTCGACATCTCAGCACCCTACCGCGACGAGATGCTCGCGCGGCGCAACACGTTCTGGGCCGCGCACGCCGACGAGGTGCGGGCGCTGCGGGCGAAGGGCGCCGACGACATCACGATCGCACGGGCGTTGCCCCGGGACCCGGACGGCTTCCTGCACGTGTTCCCGGCGTTCGGAACGTACTTCTACAACATCAACTGCTCCCCCACTCTTCCCGACGGAAGAACAAACCCGCTCGCGGATGCGCGGGTACGGAGGGCGCTGGCACTTACGGTGAACAAGCGGGCGATCGTGCTCGACCTCCGCCGGTGCGGCGAACGAGAGGCGGCGACGCTGATCCCACCGGGGTCGATCGAGGGGTACGACTCGCCGCAGGGGTTGGGGCACAACCCAGACGAGGCGCGACGATTGATGGAAGAAGCGGGGTACGCGGGGGGCCGTGGATTCCCGTCGCTGGAGATCCTGTTCAACAAGGACGGCGGGCACGACCTGATCGCGCAGTCCGTGGCGAAAGACTGGGAGCGAGAGCTCGGGATTTCGGTACGGCTGGTGGTGAAGGAGACGAAGGTGTTCCGGGAGGACCTCAAGCAGGCGCGGTACATGATCAGCCGCGCAAGCTGGTTCGGGGACTACGGAGACCCGACGACCTTTCTTGACGTCAACCGTTCGGACGACAACAACAACGACCGGCGGTACGCAAAGGTGGAGTTCGATGCGCTCATGGACCAGGCGGCGGACGAGTACGGTGATCCCGCCGCGCGGATGCGTACGTTGTCGCAGGCCGAAGGGATGATCGTGGGCGAGGACCTCCCACTGATCCCGCTGTTTCACTACGTTGAGCTCCACCTGTTCGACGCACGCCGGATCGCGGGGGCGACACCTCATCCGCGGCAGGTGCAGGATCTGACGTACCTCGACGTTCTGGGTGACGGCAAGGGACGCGAGACGCCCCCCGAGATGGAGAGGTAAGCGTGAAGCGGATGATCGCCTCTCGGCTGGCGCAACTGCCTCTCATTCTCGCGGCGGTGTACACCCTGACGTTGGCGCTGGCCTGGGCGGTCCCAGGCAACCCGCTTGACCGCCCGGAGGGACGACGGCCGGACCCTGAGGTCGTGAAGGCGATGCTGGCCCGGTACAACATGGATTCGTTCGGGGGGTTCTACTGGTCGTACCTCGCGGACGCGAGCGGGGTGAGTTACGCGCGGGCGCGGCTGACGGGGACTCCGACGTCGGGACCGGTGTTTGATTTCGGGCCCTCGCTCCAGTACCCGGATCGGAGCGTGAACGAGATGATCGCGGCGAGCCTGCCGGTTTCGGCGACGATCGGCGTGCTGGCGGTGCTCGTGGGGCTCGGGGTGGGGCTCGGCGCGGGGCTTCTGGGGGCCGCCCGACCCAAGACGTGGGTCGACACCGGATCATTGGCACTGGCGATGGTGGGGATCAGCCTGCCCGCCTTTGTCGTCGGGGCCGGGTTGCAGATGGTGTTTTCACTCTGGCTGGGTTGGTTTTCGGTGGCGTCCTGGGGGCACCCGCGGGACCTGGTCCTCCCCGCCGTGACCCTGGGATTGCCGTACGCGGCGTACATCGCCAGGTTGACGCGGGTGGGGCTGATGGAGCAGCTCACCAGCGACTACGCGCGGACCGCTCTCGCGAAAGGGCTGTCACGACGGGAGGTCCTGCTGAGGCACGCCCTGCCGAACGCGATCCTGCCGGTGGTGAGCTATCTCGGACCCGCGAGCGCGGCGGCGATGACCGGGTCGTTCGTGGTGGAGCGGGTTTTCTCGATCCCGGGGGGGATGGGTCAGCACTTTGTGAACGCGGTGCAGAACAAAGACCTGTTCTTGATCATCGGGGTGGTGCTGGTGTACTCAACGCTGCTGGTGGTACTGAATCTGGCGGTCGATGTGCTGTACCGCTGGATCGACCCCCGGATCCGCACCGACTAAGGTGAGCGGCTCGTTTTGTGCGAGCGCGTCCGGAGAGTCCGCGAAGAACTCTTTCGTGCGGCGGCTGTTCGCCGACGCGTGTTGAAACCAGGCCCGAGGGGCCCGAGAATACGGGCCGGAAACGGGAGCGGCGGGGCCGCGGATCGACCGCTCGATCCGGACCTCGCGGGAAGCAGTCCAGACCACGGAGTAAAACGAGATGCAGAAGGTTCATTCGATCGCTGTCGCCGCCGTGTTGGCACTCACCTGCGGGCTTGCCGCGGGCCAGGGCCAGTCTCCTGAGGAGCTGAAGAAACTCGAGCAGATGAAGATCGAGGCCGAGAATCAGAAGGCGGCGGCCAAGGCCGCGGCTCAGGCGACGGCGACTGCCCAGCCGACAGGACCGGCGGGCGAGATCACGTTCGACTCGACGGCGGTGGACTTTGGCAACATCAACGACGACAAGCCGGCGGTGCACGAGTTCAAGTTCACGAACTCGGGCAAGGGCACGCTGGTCATCCAGTCGGTGCAGGGCTCGTGCGGCTGCACGGTTCCCGCGCTCCAGAAGCGTGAGTACGCCCCGGGCGAGTCCGGCCAGATCCGCGTCGAGTACAACCCGCACAACCGGCGCGGCAAGCAGCACACGAACGTCACGGTGACCTCGAACGACGTGAAGAACCCCCAGCTGAAGCTGGACATCAACTCGAACGTGATCCCGCAGATCCAGATCGACCCGCCGCTCGCGAACTTCGGCAACGTTGACCGCGGCCAGTCGCCGGTGCAGACGGTGATGATCTCCAGCCGGAGCCCGGACCTGAAAGTGACCGCGGTGAACTCGAACTCCCCGAATGTGACAGCGACCCTCGGCGAGGCGAAGCCGGCGGAGCTCGACGGCTCCCCGGTGATGCAGTACCCGGTGGAGCTCAAGGTCTCTCCGACGGCCGCGTCCGGCCAGTTGCAGGCCCTGATCTCGATCACGACCACCGACACCAAGCGCGCCCTCAGCGTGAGCGCGATGGGCGAAGTCGTCGGCACGATCGCGGCGACCCCGGCGCGGGTGCAGTTGGGCGGCATGGCGGCGAGCCAGCCGATCAACTCGCAGGTGCGACTGGCGACCCGCAACGGCAAGGCGTTCAAGATCCTCTCGGTCGAGGACGTCTCCGCGACCGGTCAGAAGTTCTTCACCACCGCCCCGACGATCCAGGAAGACAACTCGGTGACCCCGCCCGGCTACTTCATCAACCTCTCGGCCACGGCGAACGGCAACGGCAGCATCCGCGGCGAGCTGGTGATCACCACCGACTCGAAGGAAGACTCCGTGATCAAGGTCCCGTACTTCGGGTTCATCCGCGGCGCGACCCCGGTGCAGGGCGGAAAGATGCCCGGCGCGAACCCCGCCGGCACGCCCAACAACGCGTGGCAGCAGAACCCCAGCACGCTGATCCCCGAATGATCTCAGCAGATTGACACGCCCGGGCGGACGAAAGTCCCCCCGGGTCGTTTCTTATGATCGACACGGTGTACAAAATGGCGGTGGTAGCGTGCTTGGCCGGCGCGGTTGCAGGCGGGCACGCCCTCTTCTTCAAGCCGGACCTCCCGCTGCTCCTGAAGGAAGACGGTCCACCGGTTCTGGTGCCCGCTCCGAAACCGACCCCGGGCGAGCCGACCGCGGTTCCCGCGCCCGCGCCGAAGGACCTCGTCAACATCTCGATCGCCGAGGCGTTCGCGTACTTCGAGCAGCAGAAGCCCTTCATCGACGCGCGGCACATGGATGAGTTCAAGGCCGGGCACGTGCGCGGCGCGTACCAGCTCTCGGCGGATGAACTGCTCGCGGGCAAGGGCATGACGTGGCTCGGGGCGCTCGACAAGTCCGACTTCGTGGTGATCTACTGCGGCGGCGGCGACTGCGACGCTTCCCACAACCTGTACAACTACCTCACCAAGTCATTCGGCTTCACCTCGTGCAAGATCATGCACGACGGCTGGCCGGCGTGGCAGAGCGCGGGGCACCCGGGAGACACCGGCGAGCCGCAGATCGGGAACGAGTAGTGAACAAGAACCCCCGACCGCTCGGATGGCTGGTGCTCTCCTGCCGCGTCGTCATCGCGGGCTTGTTCCTGTTCGCCGCGGTGATGAAGCTCCAGAACATCCCGGCCTTCGCGCTCGCGATCCAGGCGTTCCGGATCATCCCGGACCACGCGGGGCACCTGACGAAGTTCGGCGCGTACTTCGTGCCGTGGCTGGAGATCGTCGCCGCGGGGATGCTGCTGCTGGGCGTGTGGACACGAGCCGCGGCGGCGATGATCTGCGTCCTGCTGCTCGCCTTCCTCGGCATGATCATCGCGGTGATGGTGAGAGGCATCGACACCACGTGCTCGTGCTTCGGCAAGCTCGACCTGATGTGCTCCGGCGCGATCGGGCCGTGCCATGTCGTGCGGAACACGATCCTGTTCATGGTGACGGGCGTGGTGGTGGTGCTCGGTCCGGGGCCGCTGACGTTTGATCGGCGCGAAGTGAAGTAAGCCTGCGGTTGTCGAGCTGCCCGGCTCGTCGCCCCATACGCATCCCAAACACATGCGGGCTCGGTAGGCTCAGGCCAAAGGGAATGAGCTTTGACCCGCGGCGGTGTCGCAACCTATTGTTCAGGCCCTACGTCGTCCGCCGTTCGCCGGGTGTTCCGGCAGGGCGGGCAAGCCCAAGGCGCGGGAGCCGCGGTCCGCGGCGGAAGAGACCATGAGCAAGTTCAACAAGTTCGGGACGGTTCAGAAGCAGCGTTTCGCCCACGTCAGCGGTAACGGCACCACCTTCATCGATTGGAAGGACGTTGAGTTGCTCCGCCGCTCGATGAGCCCGAACGGCAAGATCCTCGGCCGCAAGCGGCTGGGCACCTCTGCTCAGGAGCAGCGCCGCCTCTCTCAGGCGATCAAGCGGGCCCGGTTCATGGCCCTCCTGCCCTACACCTCCGCGACCCTGTAAGCGCTGGCATGATGCGAGTTCCCGCGGCCCCGGCTCGTCCGGGGCCGCGTTGTTTTTCCTAGGATTGACGCATGAACACCCGCCCCGCCATTGTGCGACGGAACTACGAGGCTCTCTTGGCGCGGCACGAGCTCTTGCAGCCACGGCCGGTGGTGCGCGCCGAATCGGCCCGGGTCAACTTGATGGAACGCGCGATCGCGATGCTTTGGGACGAGTTCAAAGGCCAGAGCCTCTCGTGGATCGGTTTCTATCAGAAGGTAGAGAGCGCGGACGAGATGGTGCTGGTCTGCCGCGAGCCCAAGCCCGCGTGCAGCCCGATCGGGCTTCACGGCATGTGCGGGCGTGGGTGGGCAGAGCGGCGGTCGATCGTGATCCAAAACGTGCGGACGCTCGGCGAGAACTACATCGCGTGCGACCCGAAGGATCAGAGCGAGGTCGTCGTGCCGGTGATGAACGAAGATGGAACGTGCTGGGGCGTGCTCGACGCGGACAGCTACGACATCGCGGGGTTTGACGAGGGGGACGCCGCGGGAATGCTCGCGTTGCTCGAGGCCATGGGGATCGGTGCCGGTGGCGTGGGCGTCGCGCGGATGTAACGGCGCACTCGCGCGCGGGGCTCGTCAAAACGAGCCCGGGCGCGACAAGTCGTCGCGCCCGGGCGTGGACAGATTCGGTTGTCGCGTCGGCTCAGCAGCCAGCGTCCCAACGCTCGAAGAAGACGATTACGTCGTCGCCGTCGATGCCGCCGTCCTGGTTGACGTCGGCGTCGATCTGGTTTGCGTCCCAGAGTTCAAAGAAGCGGATGACATCGTCGCCGTCGACACCGCCATCGTTGTTGATGTCCGCGACGCAGTCGTCCTCTCCGGGTGTTTCGCCCTCCGGATTCCAGGTGAAGCTCCGCGGGGTCATGATCGCGGGATCCCAGTTGGTTGCGGAGACCGCGAGACGGAAGGTGTTGCCGGAGGGCGTGCCGTCAAAGAGCGAGCCGGGGACGGTGACCAGGAGGCCTCCGGCGACTCGCGTGCGCTCGCGGAGGATGCCGCGATCGACGTAGATCATGGAACCGGTGTCCGTGACCTGGAGGCTGTAGGGTTGGACGCCGGTGCCGAGCGTGAAGCATGTGGCGATCGCGAAGGGGACAGCGGGAGGCGCGACGAACTCGCAGACCTGACCGATCGTGGAGGAGCAGATGTAGAAGCGGGCGTCGAAGGGGGAGCACGCGATGCTGACGGAGCCGGCGAGGCTCACGCTCGTCGGCAGGACGGTGTCCTGGATGAGCGCGAGGGTGTTGGCGTTGTAGACCTTGAGACGGCCGGGGCCCGAGGCCGAAGATTCCGCGGTGATGATGCGACCGTCGACGAAGCTGTCGTCGGCGAGGGTGCACCCCATGGCGACAACGGTTCCGGTGAGCGAGATGGCGCCGACCTGAGTGATTGGGCCGCCCGTGGTGCGGAACTTACGGATCATTGGGCCGTCGACGACGAAGAGGTCGCCGTCGCGGGTGCAGGTCATGGGGCCCGCGGTGGAGGTGAGCGTGGCGACGGGGGTCGGAGCGCTGGTTGCTCGGTTGATGGAGAGGAGTCGGGGCGACTGGGTACCGGTGGTCCGGTCGCGGACGAAGTAGCGCAGCGCGTCGGGCGACAGGCTCAGTGCGCTGATCTGTGCAACGCCCGCGAGTGTGTGTGCGCCTACCGGGGGGGTCTGCGAGCCGGCGAGTTCGGCGGGGTGGTGGGCGATGACGATGTTGCCGGGGCCCATGGAGTCCAAGGAGAGGCCATAGATGGGCCAGATGGCGTTGTAGCCGTCGAGCATCCGCCACGGGAGAATGTTGTCGTCGAAGTCACGGAATCGCCACATGGTGCGGGACGTACCGCTCGCCTGGCCCAAGTTGGCCCAGGACGCGGTGACGGTGTCCATCGTGCTGGTGGCGGTCGCGAAGGTGGCCTGCGTGTAGAGCGGGGTGTTGTTGTAAGGGTTGCGCAGGCCCAGGGACGGAAACCCGGGGCCGCCGCAATAGTTGCTGGCGCTGCGGAGCGTGCAAGCGTGACCGCTGGTGCGCCAGAGGTTCAGGCCACCGCCCACTTGGAGCTCGTAACGGCCGTAGCAGATATCGACGATCGCGCCGAGCTCGGAGACCTTGCCGAGTTCGTCGGGCGAGGGCGCGTACTGGTTCTTCGCGCCGTACTGGGTGACGACGAAGTGGCCAGGGTAGCGGGCGTTGAGCCAGGCCTTCGTGCCAGCGAGCCAGTTGGCACCGGTGGTGCCGGTGACCGGGTGCGTGTTCATGATGTTGCCCATGTCCTCAATGGCGTCGGTCATGTCGTCGTAGATGAGGGCCGACTGGTAGTCGCGGGGGCCGTCGAGCATGTTGGGGTAGCCGCGGTTGGAGATGTAGGCCATGCGGTTGATCGCCGAGGTCGGCACGCAATAGGCCTGGCCGAGCCCGGGGAGACCGGGGACGACAAGATTGCCCTGGAGGTCAAAGGCCGGGGCGCGACGCTGGTCGAAGTCCGGCATGTAGGCGCGGAAGACCTCGCACTCTCCCCCGCCTGCCAGTGCTGAGCCCGCGGCGGCGGCGAGGGCCAGGATCGTCGTGGTGTTTCGGAACGTGGTTGACATATGAACTCCCCTTCAGTTGCGGATGATGCTGTCGGGCGAGGGCACACGCCCCAACGCTCCGACCAGAAGAGAGCGGGGTCCCGCGCACCGTGTGACGCGGAATCATTGGGAGTTGGGGATGAGGGCCCTCACGCGGGCCGCACGGTCGGCGTCTCCCCGGTGGGCGTAGATACGTGCGAGGTTCTCCGCCGCGGACGCGAGCTCGGGGGCTCTTGCGGCTCCGGAAGCGCGAGCGGCTTTTACAACGCCCTCGAGCACCTCGACGGCGCGGTCCTGGTCGCCGACGGCGGCGAGCGCGACGGCGTAGACCGTGGCGGCGCGGAGTGGGTGCGCGCTGGACTCTCCGAGTTGCTTCCGGGCGTCGGGAAGGAAGCTCTCGATGATGCGGATGGCCTGAGCGGGCTCGTTGAGTTGGAAAAGAGCGCTCGCGTAGTTGGTGCCTGAGACGGCGGTGTTGACGTGACCGGGGCCCAGGCGGTCGCGGAAGGACTCGAACGCGGCGCGCAGGTGCGGCGCGGCCTGCTGGGGCATGCCCAGAGTGAGGCAGCCGGTGCCGAGGTCTTGGCGGGCGAGCGTGGTGAGGTGGTGGTCCGGGCCGAGCGCGCGAATGGTGCCGTCATATGCGCGGGTGAGGGCGTCGACCGCGGCGTCGCGATCACCTGCTCGAACGTAGACCGTGCCGAGGTTGCGGAGCGTGGCGAGGGTTTCGGCGTGGTCCGGGCCGAGGATTCGGGAGCGGGCGTCGTACGCGCGGCGGAGGGTTTCGGCGGCGCGGCCGTTGTCTCCGGCGTTGCGGAGCGCCTGGCCGAGGAGATCAAGCACGGCGGGGACGAGGGGGTCGTCGGGGCCGAGGGCGGTGGCGCAATCGTCCGCGAGCGGGGCGAGCGCGGCGATCGCCTCCGCTGAGCGGGCCCGCGCGAGGTCGACCGCTGCTCGGGCGTGGCGTGCGAGCAGCGTGTCGCGGTGCATCGGCCCGAGAAGTTCGGTCCGCAGGGCGACGGCCTCGTTGAGATCGAGTTCGGCGCGGTCGAGCACGGAGAGTGACGAGAGCGTGCGGCCGATCGAGTACTTCACCGAAGCGCGCACCTCGGGATCAAGACCCCGCGAGGCGCTCTCGGATGCTGAAGTGAGCGCCGCACGTAGCGAGGCGTCGGCACGGCCGACAGCGGGTATAGCGGCACCCAGTGTGTCTTCCATGAACTTGGTGGTCGCCTGCGCCACGGCCTTTGCACGCTCGGCCTTCTGCTGTGAAACGAGCGCGGCGTGCTCGGCATCCACCGCGCGGTTGCGTTCGGTGATGATCCGTTCGATGGACTTGGTGCCCAGTGCCGCGCCGATGACGACCGTGCAGAGCGCAACGGTCGCGGCCGCCGCGTTGCGCCGGTACCAGAGCGTGAGTCGGCGCGTGTACCCGGAGCGGAGCGCGCTCACGGGACGGTGCGCGAGGAGCGCGTCGAGATCGCGTGCGAGTTGGTCGGCGGTGAGGTAACGGGCGGCGGGATCGTCCGACGCCGCCTTGGACGCGATGGCACGGAACTCGCGCGGGGCGGAGGCCGGAAGAAGCGCGAGGTCGGGCGGAGTGAGCCCGGTGACGAGGAAGACCAGTGTGGCACCGATGGAGTACACGTCCGACAGGGGCGTCGCAGGCTCGCCGCTGGCCTGCTCTGGTGCCATGAAGGCGGGGGTGCCGACGATTCTTCCTCGAGATTCCGAGCCGGTGGTGGAGACCGAGAGCCCGAAGTCCGCGAGCATGGGCACGCCGCGCGAAGTGAGCAGGATGTTGGCGGGCTTGATGTCTCGGTGCAGGACGGCCCGCGCGTGGGCCGCTGCGGCCCCACGGGCGATTGCAGCGGTAATGCGGGCGGCCTCGCGCCAATGGAGAGCGGAATCGACGGAGCGAACGACCTGCGAGAGAGTGCGCGCGGGGAGCACGGCGCGGGGGTCCTCGGGCGTCGGAGCCGGATCGCCCGCGAGATCGGAATCGATGTAGAAGCGGCCGTTCTCCGAGAAGACGCCCGCGTCGTGCACCGCGACCACGTTCTCGTGGCGGATGGAGGCAGCGGCGCGGGCCTCGGCCTCGAACCGTCGGTGGGTCGCCGCCGCGGCCCCGGGCTTAAGGACCTTGAGCGCGACGTAGCGCTGGAGCATCGCATCCCAGGCGCGCCACACGTCTCCGAAAGCGCCGGAGCCGAGAGGGTCTTTCAGTTCGTACTTGCCGAGCCGTGTGCCGGGGGTGAGGGAGACCTCGCGCTCCTGCGCGGCATCACGGAGGAGCGTGGCGAGGCGAAGGATCGCACCGACGTCCGCAGGGGCTGTCGGGCATTGGGCGAGCAAGTAGGTGCGGAGGGCGTCGGGGTCGAGGTCGGTGCGCGAAGTGGCGTGGCACATGAGCAACGCCCGGCGGGCCTCCCCGTTGTCGAGGATCGCCGGGGCGGCCGCGGCGTAGAGGGCGAAGTCCGCGGGAAGGCCCCGAGAAAGGCGTTCGTGAGCATCCGCGGCGAGGGCATCGGGGAGCGAGTGGGCACCGAACTCCGAACAGGCGGCGATGAAACTCGGGATCGAAGGCGGCGCATCGGAGGCGCTCCACAGCCGTCGGATCGCCGATGCGGCACCCTTGGGGCTGGTAGATTGTCCCGACTCATCCATCCGTTTCGCCTCGTGCAGAGAGAGCGGGAATCGCTGGAACCTGTGACGGATTCGGTTCGCATCGTGAGATTACCATGAACCCGGACGAAGACCTTTCACAACTGATGTCGGCTCTGGGATCGAGCGACCCCGAATCCAGCCGAAGGGCTTCCGAAGAGTTGCTACGGCTGATCATGGTCTTCGTTCGCTCGCAGATGGGCGATCACCTACGGCGCGGGCGCGAGTCGGCTGATGTCTGCCAGTCCGTCGCGAAGTCGGTGGTGGCGGACCTGGGCGGCGGAAAGATCGAGCTGCGGAGCGAGGGAGAGTTGGTCGAGTATCTGAAGACCTCGGTCCGGCACAAGCTGGTTGACCTCGCGAGGTCCGACACCGCGGCCAAGCGGGGCGGGGGCGCGGCGGCTGGGCTAGGAGACATGGACCCGGAGTGCGAGTCGGGCGACGAGACCATCGAGAGCGGAGAGTTCATGGCCGTGTGGAACGACCTGTCGCAGGAAGAGCGGGATCTCGCCTACTTCCGGCTGCGCGGAATGGAGTGGGATCAGATCTCGCTCCAGACCGGGAAATCCGCGGTGTCGCTCCGTCAGCAGTGGTCGCGCCTGGTGCGGAGGCTTAGGCCCGAATAGAGATGGGCTTGGCGGATGCGAGCACGTTGGTTAGACTCCGCGGGCCGCTTCCCCGGGAACGGCGAGGAGGATTTCCATGCGTTACCGGTCCCTTGCCGCGGTCGGGGTGATGTTGTCGGTCGTTGGCGCGACGTTCGGTCAGACGTGCGTGCCCGCGTGGTCGCACGATATCGGCAGGCCCGGGGTGACGAGTTCGGGATACGTGGGGCCGATGATGGGCTTCAACGACGGATCGGGAGAAAAGCTCTACGCCGGCGGGTCGTTCTCCGCGATGGGCGGGTTCGTGACGCGCGGGATCGCGCGGTGGAACCCGGTGACGCAGCTGTGGGGGCCCGTCGGTGGCGGGTGCTATTCGACGAACACGAACTACTTCGTCGCGGCGCTGGGGTCCTATTCCTTCGACGGGGTGCGCGAGCTGCTGGTCGGAGGTTCCTTCGATCTCGCGGGCACCACGCCCGCGGCTCGCCTCGCGAGATGGAACGGGACGCGATGGGCGGCCATGCCCGGAGCACAGCCCAACGGCGCCGTGTGGGCAATCACCGAGTGGAACGGGAAGCTCTACATCGGCGGCGGGTTCTCCAGCGTGGGCGCGGCGGTGTGCAACGGGATCATGTCCTTCGACGCCGAAGAAAGCTGGCAACCCGTGGGCACCGGGATCGACAGCGGGTTTGCACCGACGATCTTCGCGCTCAAGGCGTTCAACGACGGGCGCGGCGAGAAGCTCTACGCGGGCGGCCGCTTCACGAGCATCGCTGGTGTGAACGGGATGATCGGGCGATGGAACGGAACGAGTTGGGAACCCGCGGGCGGGGGCATCGTGAGCACGAGCCCGTTCGGGGATATCGAGGCAATGGAGGTCTTCGACAACGGGACAGGGCCGGCGCTCTACGTGGGCGGGTCGTCGCTCTCGATCGGCGGCGGGAACGGCGCGATCGGCTCGGTGGCGCGGTGGAACGGGGTCCGCTGGCAGCTCGTGGGGGCTGACCTTGGTGGAAGAGTCACGGCGCTCAAGGTGTTCAACGACGGCAGTGGACCGGCGTTGTATCTCGGCGGAACTGCCCAACCGGGGATCAACTACGTCGCGAAGCTGGTAGGGAACGCGTGGGTCACGCTCGATGGTGGAGTGGGGCAGCCGGGCGGTCCGCCGTTCCCCAGCGTGTTCGGCATGGCCGTGTGGGATGGAAAGCTGTTCGTAGGCGGAGACTTTGATTGGGCCGGCGACGCGTCGCAAGACGCGAGCGGGATCGCGTACCGCACGTCGTGCAGCTGCCCGGCCGACTACAACGCGGACGGGGCCGTGGACGCGGACGACACGATCGCCTTCTTCGCGGATTGGGACGGCGGGCGGCGCGAGGCGGACTTCAACGGCGACGGTGGCGTCGATGCCGACGATGTGATCGCCTACTTCGCGCGGTGGGACTCGGGCTGCTGA
>JBMOHX010000037.1:0-17291 GCA_049317625.1 Phycisphaerales bacterium | reverse complement strand
TCGGCGCGAGCCGATCTCTATGTGTGCAACGAGAAGGACCCCGCCTTGGTGGCGGGGTCCTTTGTTTGGTTGATATCGCGGTCGCGTGGCAGGAAGATCAGCGGATGATCGATGCACCGCCGTCGGCCGATTGCACCAAGCACGGGTTGCTGAGCACCACCGGGCCGCCGTTCGAGGACGTTTCCTCGTAGGTTCCGCCCAACATCCGCACCCTCGCGATACTCTCGCCACCCTGGACCTGAGCGACGGCCGTACGCACGTAACCGAACGGAGAATAGCGGGTGCCGTTACCGCCATTGCCACTGGGGGCATAGGTCCACGACTGAGATGCGGCGATGCGAGCCTGCGAGGCGTAGTTCTTGGAGAGACTAATCAATCCGCTCACGTTGCACACCGCATCTCCGATGACTCGATTGGGACAGCCAGCCGGTGTGACGTAGGTGATGGCCGGATTCGACCATAAGGGCAGGAGCGTGCTCGCGCTGCAGCCGCCGCCGGGGCCGTACGCCATCGTTGTGTGCCAATAGTCGTAGCAAAAGAAGCGGTCGCAGTCGATGACCTTGCCGTGCGGCGAGCCTGTCGGCGCCGCGCACTGGGGCTGTTGTGCCTGGTCGTGGCATGCGCCGAGATTGTGACCCAGTTCGTGGGAAAACACGTCACCGACGAGCGGCAAACCGCCAGCGCGGGCATTGACTGAGAAGCCCTTTCCGCCCGCTTGGACCTCCGCGAGAGTTTCGGGTCGCCGCGCTACACCAACTGCTACACCTTCTGCAACTTGCCACTGATTCTGGCGAATCATCGCGACCACGTCCGCCCGGCACAGGTCACGCAACCCAAACATGTTCTCTAAGAACTGATCGTGATCAACAAGTCGCGCCAGATCGACCGAGCCGTTTCCGTCTTCGTTGTAGCCCCCCGCGGCGTCCCAGTCCGCCATCGTCAGACGCATGGTCGCGCCGGTGAAAGAGGTGGAGTGGCGGAGGTTCATGTCGGCGATGCACGCCTCTGTCTGGGCAAAGAAGGCTCCGGGATTGTACCCGTAACCCGCTTGCGCTCCGGCCGTGCAGACCACAAGCACATCGATCACATGAGCCGGATCGGACGGGTCCGATCGCTCGCCATAGCCGCCGCCTGGGCCTTGCGGGTTGTCGCCGGGCTGGTCCAGAGGCTCTTGTAGGGGTGCCTGATGGCCGCAGCCTCCCTGACACGTGCCGCATTGGTGCTGCGGCAGAATGTCGCCCTGCTTGGCGAGGGTGTGCCCCGCCGGAGTGGCGCCGATGCCGGGCATGTACTGCACTTCGAAGTTGCGCTTGTTCTGGTAGTCACACACCGTCAAGAAGATGGTGTCGTCGTATCGCACCAGAATGAAGTCGCTGACAGCAATACCCGCGATCTGCCCGAACCATGTATACCGCGTCGGACTGCGATACTCGCTCTTGACAAAGACGAGTTCGACTGATTCCCCATCAAGCAGCGACATCGCCACGCGAGCTTCTTGGTCGGGAACAAGCTTGTCGAGTGTGGCAAAGTCAAACGCAACACGCACGCCGCGGCTCTGGTATGCGTGCAGCGCCTCGACGGGTTCTTCGACCGCCGACACGCTCGCAAAGAGCGGCGGTAGAACACTCAGGTCGTTCGTCTCGGGGAACGCTTGGGCGAAGTTGAGAAAGCCCTGCGCGCCTTGGATCGTCGCACCGGCGTCCTGCTTTCGCACCTCGGCCATGAGTCGCGCCATGTCAGGTTCAAGATCTCGGGCACGATCCTGTGCGATCGCGGTGAGTGAGCAGGAAAGTCCGGCAACGAAAGAGAGTGCTGCCAGTCCTGTTCGAGTACGGGTGGGTCTTTTCATCGTATGTCTCCTGTATCGTGTGCCGCGGGAGTTACTGGAGATTCACAAGCACCAGCACAAGCCCGGTGTCCTTGTCCAGGGCCGACATGGCCTTGCCGACAGTCGCGCCGCCTGCGCGATCACGATCGCTGGCTTTCATCGCGTGGCCCGCGACGTCGCTGGTGGTGACCAGATCGCCCGGCTGGATCGTGCCGTTCGAGGTCGTGCACTTGACGTACACGCGCCCGGTCATGGCGATGGGGTTCTTGCCGTCCATCACGCCGTCCTGGCCCATCTTGATACCCGGGTTGACGCCGTTGGCGCCGGAGACGACGCCCGCGATCTCACCGCGGCGGCGGAAGCTCTGCTGCAGGACCAACGGACGTGCGAGAACACGCGGCACCCGATGCTCGTGCTGCTGCGGCAATCCGAGTACAGCCGCCTTGCAGTCTACGAGTACCCCAACGATGCGGAACGGCTGTCCCCCGATCGAGCCGTGCGCCGGGTCGTGGGCGGAGCATCGAATCGGAAATCCCGGCAGAAGTCAGTCGCCGGACACTGGGTCAGGCCGGTCGCAACGGGTTGGTCGGTTCCACCTCCTCGCGAACGACCCGTCACACAGCAGAGGAGAATTCCCCTATCGCGACCGTTCACGGCGAAACCACGCCACGACGATTGACGGTGTATAAGTCGACACATATGGTCCATTTGTCGACGAGTACACTGACTTGCAGAGCAGTGAGCTGCGGCAGTAAGTGTCCACTTTTGGTTGGATGGAGAAAGTGATGAACAAGTATCTGTTTGGATCCGCGCTGCTCGTAGCGATAGGCGTCGCTGGAACGGTACAGGGTACGGTTGTCCTCGGCAACGGGGATACGGCGAACCTCGCCGCATTGATCGGGCCGAACAGCGATCGCACGTTCTGCGTTGGCGATAAGTTGTTCACGTTGGAGTCGGTCACGACCACGTCGTTCAACCCCGCGGACTTCACGATCATCGGCTTTATCGCGGGCAATCCCGGGTCGCTTCCGAACATCGGATTCGACATCGCGGGGCCGTTCGGTGATGGCTCGCCGGGCGACATGTCTGTTCACGAGTTCAACATCCAGTACTCCGTCGAGGTCAAGCCCGAGTTCTTCGCGCAGGGCATCCGCATCAAAGACACCCGACTGACCTTCAACGGGTCCTCCAGCGGCGACGGCTCCTTCGCCCGGGTCGACGAAACGATCTTCGATTTTGATACCAATACGCTGTTGAACCAGCTGTCGGTGTTCGATATCGCCGGACCACCGCGACTGACCCGCCTGCAGGACGGTATTGACTACTTGCCCAACAGCTACCGCAAGCTGGAAGTGAACAAGGACATGAAGTTCTTTGCTGCGCACGTGAATGACACGGCAACGGCGTCGTTCATTCGTCAGGAGTTCAGCCAGATCCCAACGCCCGGAGCCGCTTCGCTCCTCGCTGTCGCCGGCATCGTCGCGGGCCGCCGTCGACGCGCCTAATGCGCCGGAAGGTTTCTGCCATTTCGAAGTCGCAGGGGCACCGATAGCAACGGTGCCCCTGTCTTTGTTGGCGCACCGATCACAGTGCACGGTGTTTCTGGCACAAAGGCGGAGCCGACGGCGGCGTTGGCAACTGTCAGCGCGATCCGCGGCGGCCGCACCGCTGTACGCACCATTCTCTACATGGCCGCGGTCAACGCCATGCGGTTCAATCCCGTCATCCGGGTCTTCGCCGATCGGCTCCTCAAAGCCGGCACGCGCAACAAATCTCCTGGTCCAGACGGTCGTGTGGGGCCGGATCGACGCTCTTACCGTACCTTGTCACCTGATCCACGAGAAGCAGAAACTGCCGGGAGGAGATTCCCCAACCTTTCTCTCCCCCGGCGGCCGCGAAACTCGTGGTTGTGGGGGAGGCACCCCATCCTGTACCCTCGGAGTCGTCCCCATGCCAGCCGCCCCCGGCCCTTGGCCCTTCACGGTCCCGCCCATGTCCGACACCCCGTCCATCACCGAGATCCTCGCCCGCGCTCAGCCGGGCTCGGAGGTCTCCGCGGCGGCTTTGCTGCCCGTGGTCTACAACGAACTTCGGTCGCTGGCGGCGTCCTTCCTTCGCGGGGATCGGGCCCACACGCTGCAGCCCACGGCCCTTGTGCATGAGGCGTATGTCAAGCTGATCGGGAGCGACCGGTTGTGGAGCGGGCGCGACCACTTCATGGCCGTCGCCGCGCGGGCGATGCGGCAGGTGCTGGTCGACCATGCGCGGGCCCGCAAGACTCTGAAGCGGGGCGGCGATCACAAGTCCGAGGTCTCTATCTCCGTGATCGGGGAGGAACCCGGTTCGCCCTCGTGCGACCTGGACGTGGCGGAGGTCCACGACCTGCTCGAGACGCTCGCGGTGCTCTCGCCGCGACCGGCGCGCGTGGCCGAGATGCGACTCTTCGGCGGCATGACCAGCGCCCAGATGGCGACGGTGCTGGGCGTCTCCGACTTCACGGTGAAACAGGACTGGCAGTTCGCCAGGGCCTGGCTCGCGGGGAAGATGCAGCAGAAGGGCCGCCATGGGGCCTGAGCCAACCCCGACGGATGGGGACGGGGCCGCTGCGCATCAGTTGAGCAAGGCCCGGAAGATCTTCCTCTCGGTGCAGCCGCTCGATCTCGCCGCCCGCGAGGAAGCGGTGGATCGCGCGTGCGAGGGCGATCCCGCCGTGCTGGACCTCGTGCGACTGCTCCTTCGAGGTGCCGATGCCCCGCTGCCGATCGAGGCGCTCGCGGATGAACTGCAAGCCGCGGCGGGCTCGTACGCCGATCCCTTTGTGACCCGTGCGGGCGAGGCTGGGGATATGGGCGGCAGCCGCATCGGCAACTACCGGCTGCTGGAGCGCCTGGGGGAGGGTGGGTTCGGCGTGGTGTTCATGGCGGAGCAGGAGCGGCCGGTGCGCCGGCGGGTCGCGTTCAAGATCATCAAGCTCGGGATGGACACCAAGCAGGTGGTGGCGCGGTTCGAGGCGGAGCGGCAGGCGCTGGCGCTGATGGATCATCCCAACATCGCGAAGGTCTTCGACGCCGGCGCGACCGAGACAGGCCGCCCGTACTTCGTGATGGAGCTGGTACGCGGCTCTCCGATCACCGAGTACTGCGATCGCAAGCGTCTCACGATCAGGGAGCGGCTGGGGCTCATGGCCACGGTCTGCGAGGCCCTGCAGCACGCGCACCAGAAGGGCGTGATCCATAGGGACATCAAGCCCAGCAACGTATTGGTGAGCGCGGAGAACGGCGGAGAGACCGCGGTCCCCAAGATCATCGACTTCGGGATCGCCAAGGCGACCAGCGCGCGGCTGACCGAGAAGACGATCTTCACCGAGTTCCGGCAGATGATCGGCACCCCGGAGTACATGAGCCCCGAGCAGGCCGCGGAATCGAGCGAGGACGTGGACACGCGCGCGGACGTCTACTCCGCGGGCGTGCTGCTCTACGAACTCCTCGCAGGCTCAACGCCCTTTGATTCGCGCCGGCTGCGATCCGCCGCCTACGGCGAGATGCAGCGGATCATCCGCGAAGAGGATCCTCCCAAGCCGAGCACGAAACTCACGGCGAGCGCGCAGTCTCTCGATGCGGTGGCCGCGGCACGGGCTCTGCCGCCGGCGAGACTCGCGGGCATCGTCCGGGGCGAACTGGACTGGATCGTGATGAAGGCCATCGAGAAAGACCGCTCGCGCCGGTACGACTCCGCGGGCTCGATGGCCCGTGACCTGCACCGCTTCCTCGGGGGCGAAGCGGTTCAGGCGGCACCCCCCGGCCAGTGGTACGCGATGAGCAAGTTCCTGCGACGCCACAAGGGGCCCGTGCTCGCGGCGTTGCTCCTCGCGCTGACACTCTTCGCGGGGCTCATCGGCACGGGCATCGGGTTCATCAACGCCGATCGCGAGCGCACCGAAGCCGTCAAGCAAAGCACCCGCGCGGACCAGAAGGCCGCGGAAGCCCTCGCCGCCGAGGCCCTCGCTCAGCGCGGCGCGTACAGCGCGAACGTTCTCTCGGCGTGCGGCGCGGTCGAGTCCAACCGTTTCGCCGCCGCGCGGGCCTTTCTCGACGCGGCCCCGGAGCACCTCCGCGGCTGGGAATGGCACACGCTCCGCGCCCAACTCGACACCTCGGCGCGCTCCCTCCCCTGCCCGATGCCCGAGTGGAAGCCGAGGACGGAGCCCTCGGTCTACACACTCATCCCCCACCCCGATGGGCACTCGTTCTTCACGACCGACCTTTTTCAGTCCCCCGGTGCGCAGCGCTGGGACGCTTCCACCGGCAAGCTGCTGGCGTCCTTTCCCTTCACGGATGCGTGCTACGCGGTCTCACCCAACGGCTCCCGATTCTCCGTGGTGGTCGGCACCTTCCTGAGCCCGACCTCCGACGTCGCCTCGTGGGATCTCGCGACGGGAGATCGCACCGACTTCCATCTCCCGGCCATCGACAACTCGCGAGGCGTCATCGCCCTTCACCCCGACGGGCGACGCGTCCTTCGCCAGTCCGCGGAAGAGATCTGGATCGAGGACGCCGCCACCAACCGCATCCTGGCGAGAGCGCGTCCGAAGGACATGGACGGCTACCGGGCGATCTTCAGCCGCGACGGTGCTCGCGTCGCCGTCCCGGGTTCCCAAGGCGGGGTCCGGGTCTTCGACACCGACACGCTCACCCCCATTGCGTTCCTCACGGGGCATCGCAACATCGTCAGCGGGCGCGACTTCTCCCCCGACAATCGCCGCCTCGCCACCGCCTCGATCGACGGCACGGCCCAGATCTACGAACTCCCCGCCGCCCCGTCGCTCTCGTCCGCGGATGTACCTCCGGCCCTCGTGCTCGAGCACCCGACGACCGTCGACAACATCCGCTTTTCGCCCGACGGCCGCCTCGTCGCGACCATCGGAGGCGATCGCGCCATCCGCGTCTGGGACGTCAGCGATGAGGGCGTGAAGCGAGCCTCGGCGCAGACCATCGGACGACGCTCCGCCGATCTGCTCGCCACCTTCGCCAGCGAGAAGCTCTTCCCCGGCCCGCTGATGTTCACGCCCGACGGCACATCGGTCGCCGGGCGAGAGACCGACGGCACCGTCCGCTTCTGGGATCTTGGTGCCGCCGACGCCGTCACACTCCGCGGGCACGCGGGGCTTGTCAACCGTGCCGAGCACGCCCCAGAGGCCGGCCTCATCGTCTCCGCAGGCTGGGATGGCTGGAAAGGCTCCGCCGGCAGCGTTCGACTGTGGGAGGCAGCGACAGGCGAGCCCATCGCCGCGCTCGGCGAGCCGGGCGAAGTGGCGTATCTCCTCAGCGTGTCGCCCGACGGTCGCCGGGCGGCGGCAAGCATCACCATGACCGACTCGCCCTTTTCGCCGAAGGAACGGATCGGTGACCGTCATGTGGACATCATCGATCTCAGCACGGGCCGCATTGTGCGAAAGGACTACAGCAAGCGGGTAAGAGGCGGGGACGAATCCCAACTCGGTACCGCGTTCCATCCTTTGGGCGAGTTCCTTGCCGTCGTACGGTGGGACTCCATCGAGATCCTCCGCGCGGAGACCGGAGAAGTCGTGCGTTCACGCTCGTCCGCCGAGTTGCGAACGGGCCACGGCAACGCCTGGTTCAGCCCCGACGGACGCTTCCTTGTGGCACGCCGGCAGGCAACCACACCGGACGCTTCGGGCAACCTGGGGACAACGCTGCTGCTGGACGCCGGCACGCTCGAACCGGTACGCGCTCTCGATGCCACACCGAGCCAATCCGTTGCATTCACACCGGACAGCCGCCACGTCTGCTTCGGCTCCTTAGGCGGCGTGATCAGCGTCTTCAACGTCGCCAGCGGCGAGCGCCTCGCCGAGTTCAAGGCGCACACCGACTACATCGGCACACTGAGCTTCAACGCCGACGGCTCCCGCCTGGCCTCCGTCTGCGGCGTCGAGCACGACGTCTCGATCTGGGATTGCTCCCGCTTCCCCGCCCTTGAGCGCGTGGCGCGATTCAACGCCGACGGTCACGTGTCTTCCGCGTGTTGGTCGCGCGGCGACGACGGCGTCGAGCGCCTCATCACCACCCCCGGGCGAACGATCCGCATCTTCGAGCCCGTGCCAATCGCCCAGCGCGTCCACGCCCGAGCCGCGCGGCGCGAGGCTGTCGCGCAGGTTGAGCCCACCGTCGCGTCCCTCTTCGCCGAACTCGGTGACCCCGCCAAGGTCGCCGATCGCCTGCGAGCCGACACGACACTCACACCCCTGCAGCGACGGACGGCGCTGCAGCTGGTGCTGAAGCGCGCGATTGGAACAGCAAAGAAGGGCCCGGGACCGGAAGCAACCGGCCGAGCGCCCACGCCCGCCGCGTCTACCGGTCGGAAACCTGCATCACGACCTTGATCCCCTCGCCGGAGATCATCGTGGCGTGGGCCTTCTCGAACTGCTCGAGCGGGAACTCGTGCGTAATGATGTCGTCCAGCTCCAGCTTGCCCGAGAGGAGCAGCTCCTCCATCTGGTACCACGTCTCGAACATGCGGCGGCCGTTGATTCCCAGCACGGTTGCGCCCTTGAAGACCACGTGCTGCGTGATGTTGAACGTCGGCGGCTTGGCGGGGATGCCGAGCAGTGCCGCGGTGCCCCCGTTGCGGAGCGCTGTGAACCCCTGGTCGTACGCGGCGGGAGAACCGGACATTTCGAGCAGCACGTCGACGCCCTCGCCGCGGCACGCGCGCTTCACCTCGTTGATCCACGCCGAGACGCGGGGGTCGAAGGCCTCGACGGCACCGAGCTTCTTCGCGAGCTCGCGGCGGGGAGCGCTCATGTCGGTCGCAAAGATCCGCCCCGCGCCCGCGGCCTTGGCGACCGTCACCGCCATCAGCCCGATGATCCCGGTGCCCGTGATGAGCACGGTCTTCGCGCTCACGCCCGCGGCCATCACGGTGTGCACCGCGTTGCCGAGCGGGTCGAGGACCGCGCCGATCTTGTCGGGGATCGAGGGGTGCATCGGCCACACGTTCTCTTCGGGCACCACGGCGTAGTCGGCGAAGATACCGTCGCGGTCGATCCCCAGGATCTTCGTGTCGCTCGCGATGTGGGCGTTGCCCGTGCGCGAGTTGTAGTCCTTGCCCGCGGTGATGTGGCCCTCGGCGCTCACGCGGAGCCCCGGCTGGTACCGCGTCACGGCCGAGCCGACCGCTTCGATGATCCCCACGAACTCGTGGCCCGTGACGATCCCCACGGGGATGCGCCCCGCGGCCCACTCGTCCCACTCCCAGATGTGCTTGTCGGTCCCACAGATCCCGGCCTTGAGCACGCGGATCAGCACCTCGCGCGGACCGGGCGAGGGCTTGGCACGGTCGGTCACAAATCGCAGACCGGGTCCCGCGTGGTGCTTGATCAGGGCTCGCATGGTGTCTTTCTTGTTGGGAACTTCAACGTGGACCGGACGGGAGATCGCGCCGGCGGTTGGCAGAGTGGTCATGGTTCCCCATTGTTGCACTCCGGAGACCCTCGGGCGAAATCACCCGAACGAAGACCCCCTGATGAGCGAATCACCCTTCGTGGGGCACCACCATCTATCCCGTCCCCGCCCCTCTATCCTTCCCCTTCGCCCATGCCCCCAGTGAAACCATCCAGTTCCTCCTTCCTCGTTCTCGCCGCCAAGCCCGGCGGCGGACGCAGGGTTGACGTCCGCAAGGCACGGGACCGCCGGCACCTGGCCGAGCAGCTCAAGCGCGAGAAGCTCGTCGCGCTCAAGACATGGCCGATTCCCAGTTGGGCCTCCAGCCCCGACAAGGTCGGACTGAAGGACCAGGCCGAGCTCCACCAGCAGCTCGCCCAGCTCCTCACGCGCGGCGTGCCCCTCGTGGAAGCGCTCGAAGTCACGGCCAGCGTGGTTTCCAAGGGGACGCGTTCGCGGGTGGAACGCATGCGGGAGTTGGTCGCCGCGGGTGCGAGCTTCTCGGACGCGTGCGATCAGGTGGCGGTCTTTGACAAAGTGACCGTCGCGGTTTACAGAGCCGCGGAACGCACCGGCGATCTCGGCGGCGCCGCGAAGCAGCTCTCGGCGACGGCCCGCCGGCAGTTGGCGATCTCCGGGCGGGTCGTCACCCTGCTGATCTACCCCATCATCGTGCTGACCATCGGCATGATCATGACGACCTTCATGCTCACGTTCATCGTGCCCAAGATCGGCAAGGCGATCACCGAGCAGGGCCTCAAGCTCCCGTCGTACACGCAGGTCATGGTCGCGGTCGGCGAGTTCATCGGCGACAACGCGCTCTACTGCGCGCTGGGCGTCGCGATCGTGCTCGTTGCCCTGTTCATCGTCCGGGCTCAGTTGATCAAGCTGGGCAATCGAGTCCTCCGCGGCCTGCCGCTCTTCAAGGACGTCGTGCTCGCGCAGGAAACGGCCCGGTTCTTCACCGTGATGGCCGCGATGACGCGGAGCGGCATTGTGCTGGCCGATGCGCTCGCGGTGGCGAGCAACGCGATCGGCCACCCGCTCCTCAAGCGCCAGCTCATCACGCTCCGGAACCGACTCGTCGAGGGCGGCATCCTCCGTCAGCTCATCGACAACGTCGACGCCCTTCCGATCCCCACCCGGCGCTTGCTGATCGCCGCGGAACGCGCCGGCGACCTCGAGTCCGCCTTTGAGACCCTCGCCCTCGACAGCGCCGAAGAACTCGACCGCCGCTCCTCGCGGCTCATGGCCGCGCTCGAGCCGCTGCTCATCGTGATCCTGTTCCTGGTCATCGGCTCGCTGCTGCTGAGCATCATGGTGCCCCTGCTCAAGCTCAGCGGGCAGCAGCTGGGGTGATCGGACCGCTTCCCGTTCTGGGCGACTTGGTCAACACGGCAATACGCCGCGCGGCTGTGCGTTGACCTCGCGGGCACCGACGCCCCCCGAGGAGATCCGCATGCCCGCACGCCGTCCCCGCACGAACTGGCTGGTCCCCGCTCTGATGGCCGCCGCGGCTTCCACCGCGCTCGCGCAGCCGACCTTTAACGAGGTCGTGTTCGCGACCGAGCCGGTGAACGGCGGCACCTTTGCGCTCACATTCGATGTCTACCAGGCCACCACCGGGACCGGTCCGCGCCCCGTGGTGCTCTGGATCCACGGAGGTGGGTGGTCCGGCGGTACGCACAACCAGGTTCCGACGTTCGCGCTCGACCTCCGCGCGCAGGGGATCACGGTCGTGAGCGTCGAGTACCGGCTCAGTGGGCAGGCGATCTTCCCCGCGCAGATCGAGGACGTGAAGGGGGCCGTGCGGTACCTTCGCGCCCACGCCGCGCAGTTCAACATCGATCCAACCCGCATCGGCGCGTGGGGGAGTTCCGCGGGCGGACACCTCGCGGCGCTGCTGGCGACCTCGGGCGGCGTCGCGGAGTTGGAGGGCGACTCGGGAGGGAATCTGGGTTTCTCCAGCGCGATTCAGGTTGCCGCGGACTACTTCGGGCCCACCGACATCCTCAACATGCCGCTCGACGTCACGACTCCCCCCGGCACCGCGCAGGATCACGACCTGTACACCTCGGCGGAGTCGGCGCTCATCGGTTTCAATCAGCCGGGCCAGGGGATCGGCGTGCTGCGCGCAAATCTGGAGAACCCGGCCCCGCCTTTCCCGGAGAAGGCGCACCTTGTGAACCTGGTCAATCCGATCACGCACGTCGATCCGAATGACCCCCCGATGTACATCGCCCACGGGGACAGCGACACGACTGTCCCGCGGTTCCAGAGCGTCCGGCTAAAGGATGCGCTCGACGCGGCGGGAGTTGAGTACCAGTTGCGGATCGTCGCGGGTGCCGGGCACGGGGATCTGGGTGCGCAGACCAACTCCGAAGCCGCGGCTTTCCTCGTCTCCAAGCTGATCGGGAGCGAACCGTGCGCCGCGCCGCGCGTGGTGCAGCAGCCCTTCCCGGCCCGCACCTGCCCAGATGGGACATCGGCCTTCGTGACGAGCGTGGCGGGAACCAGTCCTGCCCTCCAGTGGCAATGGCGGCCTTCACCGACTCAGGCCTGGCGTGCCGTCGTCGAGGGAGCGAACCGCAACGTGGCCAATGGACGGGTGCTCTTCACCGCGCAAGGTACCGCGACCGACCGGCTCCTGCTGACGAGCCTCCCGAACAACACCGCGGCCTCGTCGCTCTCCAGGCGGGACATCCGAGTCGCGGTATCCAACGCCTGTGGCTCAGTTGAATCGAACATCGTCTTCTGGCTCACGTGCCCTTCCGATTACACCTGCGACGGTGCCACCGACGGCGACGATGTGATCGCGTTCATGGCCGACTGGGACGCGGGGCTGCTCGCGGCCGATTTCAACGGCGACGGCGGCACCGACGGCGACGACGTGGTCGACTACTTCGTGCGCTGGGACGCGGGCTGTTGAGAGCGCGGGCGAAGCGGGTGCCCCGCCCACGCCTCCAGATACCCACGTTCGATTACCGCGGCTCCGCGATGGTCGCGTCAGGCTGATGCGCCTCCGCCTCAAACCACCCTTCGGCGGGTTGCGAGGTCTCGACAAGACGGAACTCCAGCCGCGAGGGAGGGCCGGGATGGCGTGGCAGTCCGGGCCGATCGGGCGGGGGCTGCCGGGGGCCGTCCCATCGAACGTCGACCCGGCGGACCAGCATCGATTCCGAGTCGATCCAGATGTCGATCGAAGCGGGGAGGCGATTGCGGGCCTCGCCGCGCGGGACGAACTCGGGCGGGACGAATGGCATACCGCCGCCGCGCGGACCGCGCGGTCTGGGGCCGTCGCGTTCGGCACCGGGCGGGCCGTTGCGCATCCCGTTCTCGCGGCCGCCGGGCCCGTCCAGTCCTCCGAAGTCTTCGGGTCCACGCGGCTCCCCAGGGCCTCCGGGTCCGCGGCGCATCGGCCGCGGGCCATCGTCCGGGCCGCCGGCGGGCTTGCCGATCCCTTCGAGGAAAGGAGCGAGCTCGGGCGGGACGCCGGGGCCGGGACCCATGCCCTCGCGTGGACCGGAGGGAGCGCCTTCGTCGGGCCGCCCGCGCCGAGGACCGGGGTCTCGGTCCGTGCCGGGGCGGATGTTCGGATTCGGGTTCTCTTCGAGCCCGGGAGCCTTGCTGGCGCCGGAGGCCGTGTCGTCGCTCCTGGGGGGACGCGGGTCTCCATCGCGGTCGCGGGGCTCGGGGCGTCGGGTCGCCCTGATGTGGCGGCAGCGGACACCGTCGATGGTCTCTGTCGAGTCGAGCCGGGGCTCGAAGTCGCGCTCGAGCCCGACGAGGATGTCGTCGGGCGAGCCGGTCAGCGACTCGTCGAGGAGGAAAATCCAGCGCGGCCAGTACGCGCGAGGCGTCGATGTCTCCACCGAGCCGTCGGCCCTGATCGCCCACTCGCCGCTCTCGCCGCGGCCGCCGGCGATCTGCTCTCCGAGCGGGGTCTTCGCGCGGATGACAAAGTGCCGATCGGAGCCGACGTCGAGGGTGGCCTGGGGGTCGTCGGGCAGCGAGCGGGGGGTGGGAGACGCGCGCACTTCATACCGCCGGACGGGGGCTTTCTGGGCCGCGGAGATGCTCGCCTGAACAAGTCCCATCGCGGTGGGTTCGGTGGTGCTGAAGTAAAGACTCGCGGTCCCGATGATCACGACGCTCGCCGCGGCGGAGAGGAACAACCGCAGCGCTCGCGCGCCGGGAGAGGGGAACTTGAGGCGGCGTGCCGCGGACTCGTCGTTGATCGCTTCGAGCGCGAGTCTCACCCGCCGGTCCTGCGACTCGGGGGAGTCGTGACGAACGAACTCGAGGATCCCGTGCGCGAAGATCTCGCGTGCCGCGGTCTGGGGCGATTCGGGCGGGGTGGTGGGGTCGGGCTTGTTCGTCATGGAGTGGCCTCCCGAGCGAGGATGCAATCGGCCAGCGCCTGCCGGGCCCGCTGGACTCTCTTCTTGATCGTTTCTTCCATCTGTCCGGTCGCCTCCGCGATTTCTTTCAGCATCATCCCGCGCGAGTAGGCGAGGGTGATGCACTCTCGCATGGCCTCCGGGAGTTGTGAGAGGCACTCGTCCATGTGCGAAATCCGTTCGCGGAACGTGTCACCGCCCCGTGTGCCCAGCCTGTCGAAACTCGCGTTTACGGAGTCCATGACAGCCGGGTCGTCCGAGAGCGGGCGTGCCTTGCCGGCACGGAAGGCCGCCATCGCGCAGTTGGCCGCGATCCCTCGCAGCCAGGGCGCAAAGGGGCGGGAGCGGTCGAAGTCCCCGAGCCGGCGCCAGGCGACGATGATCGTCTCCTGAAAGACGTCGTCGGCGGTGCCGGGGTCGCGGACCAGCGTCCGGATGAACGCCGCGAGCATGTCCGCGTGCTCGCGCACGAGGATCTCGAAAACGCCCTTCGAGTCATGATGGATGGCGGGTGTCACTCGGGTGGTCTCCGAAGTCCATTGCGGCCGGGCCCACCGGGCGGGACATTCTTGCAAAAATCGAGCGATCAAATGTCCCCTTTGAGCGAAGAGGCGGCAAACTGGTCCATCGACGGGGGTCGAAGCGTGCTGGAAGCGGAGCCTGTCGCGGGTCCTTGACGGGGCCAGTTGCGACCATACACAGGGGAACCCTAGATGTCCCATATCGTGAAGAGCCTCATCGTGCGGGCCGGAAGCCGGCTCGGGGCGGTCAGCAAACCCGGCCTGATCCTGGGTCTGGGCGCGACCGCGACGTTTGCCTACCTCGCCTGGGCGGCCCTCCCGCCGGTCCCCGTGCCGCCCCAGAACCCCATCACCGAGAGCAAGCGCGTGCTCGGCAAGATCCTGTTCTGGGACGAGCAGCTCTCGTCTCACAACACGGTGAGCTGCGGCACCTGCCACGCGCCGGTGAACGGGGGCACGGATCCGCGCATCGCCCGCAACCCCGGCGACGACAACCTGGTCAACACCCCGGATGACGTCCTGGGTTCGCCGGGAACGATCCGCAACGACACGAGCACCAACTACCTCCGCGATCCGATCTTCGCGCTCAACCCGCAGATCACCGGCCGCGCGGCGAACTCCATGGTGAACGCCGCCTTCGCCCCGACCCTCTTCTGGGACGGCCGTGCCACCAGCCAGTTCCGTGACCCGATTACCAACGCTGTCATCATTCCCAGCGGCGGCGCGCTGGAGAGCCAGTCGATGCAGCCCCCGGTGAGCTCGGTGGAGATGGGTCACGAGGGCATCGTGTGGGGCGATCTCACCGCCAAGCTGGCCCGCGTGAACCCGCTCGACCTCTCAACCAACATCCCGGCCGATGTGGCCTCCGTGCTCGCCTCGCACCCGTCCTACTCCGACCTCTTCCAGGCGGCCTTCGGCGATTCGCAGATCACCGCGTCGCGTATCGCCATGGCCATCGCGACCTACGAGCGCACCCTGATCTCCGACCAGACTCCCTTCGATCGCTTCCGCGCCGGCCAGACCAACGCCCTCACGGCCGCCCAGCAGCGCGGTCTCAACGCCTTCCAGGCACCTGGCTCCCGCTGCAACGTCTGCCACAGCCTGGTCGACGATCAGTTCACCGACTTCACCTTCCGCAACATCGGCCTCCGCCCGCCCACCGAAGACCGCGGCCGCGCCGACATCACCGGCAACAACAACGACCGCGGCAAGTTCAAGGTTCCTGCCCTCCGCAACGCGGGCCTCAAGCGCACCTTCATGCACAACGGCATGTTCAGCACGGTCGCTCAGGTCGTCGGCTTCTACGCCCGCGCCCCAGGGGCACCCGTCGGCTTCCCCGACAACCGCGACCCGCTCATCGGCGGCATCAACCTCCCGCCCGGCGCCCAGACCGACATCACCGACTTCATCTCCAACGGTCTCACCGACGCCCGCGTCCGCGACCAGACCTTCCCCTTCGACCGTCCGCTCTTGGTCGGTGACCGGCCCGCCAACCGCTCGACCCTCGTCGGCGGCGGCGTCCCCGGTGCCGGCGGCGTGATCCCCCGCATGATCGCCCAGGCCCCGCCGATGGTGGGCAACATGGAGTTCAAGCTGGGTGTCGACGGCGTGCCCGCGAACGCCTCTGCTCGCCTCGGGTTCTCCTCGTCGGCCCCGGTCAACGGCCGCATCACCCCCGAGTTCACCCTCGACGCCGTGGTCGCCAACAGCGGCGGCACCGCGACCGTCCACTGGCCCCTCGTGCCCGGTGTCGTCAGCGGCGGCCAGGTGCTGTTCGCCCAGTGGATCGTGACCGACCCCGCCGCGGCGGGTGGTCAGTCCCGCTCGGTGGTCGCGCAGATCCCCTTCTTCTGCGGCTCCTACGGCTGCCCGCCCGTCTGCCCCGCGGACTACAACCACGATGCGGCGGTCGACGGAGACGACGTGATCGCGTTCTTCGGCGATTGGGACACGGCCAACATCGCCGCGGACCGCGACCAGAACGGCTCGGTCGACGGCGACGACGTGATCTTCTTCTACGACCACTGGGACAACGGCTGCTGATCGCTTCGCCCCCGAAGGGCGGATCACAAACCCCGATCAGTTTCTTGCACCGCCTTCCGAACTGGGAGGCGGTGTTTGTTTTGGGGAGGGCAATGGGCATAGGCCATGGGCCAGAGGCCTGAGGCCATAGGGCAGTATGGGCCGGGATCGTGCTTCTCACTCAGGTCTCTTGCTATGGCCTCAGGCCTACGCCCTATGGCCTATTCTTCCCGCATGCCTTTCGCCAACGGTGGTCTCACCTCATCTTCCCCCTCCGGTAAGGTCAACCCGAACCTCTCGGGGGCCATCCTCACGAAGCGGATCCCGTGCTGGCCGTACGCGGATCCCGCGGGGCGGCACATCGTTTCGTACGACGAGTACGTCAAGACCGGCGGCTACGAAGGGCTGCGCAAGGCGATCGCCCTCAAGCCCGACGCGGTCACCGATGAGGTCAAGAAGTCCGTCCTCCGCGGCCGCGGCGGCGCCGGCTTCCCCACCGGCCTGAAGTGGACCTTCCTCCCCAAGCTGAAGACCAACGAGGCCGGCCAGGAAGAAGACCCCGGCCAGCGCTACCTCGCGATCAACGCCGACGAGTCCGAGCCCGGTACCTTTAAGGACCGGCTCCTCATGGACTTTGACCCCCACCTGGTCCTCGAAGGCATCGCCATCGCCTGCTACGCCTGCCGCATCAAGACCGCGTACATCTTCATCCGCGGCGAGTACCACCACCAGGCCCACGTCCTCGAGCAGGCGCTAAAGGAGGCGTACGCCCACGGCGTCTTCGGCGGCAACGGCATGCTGAACGGCGCGAGCACCGGTCGCGGCGGCGCGTTTAAGGTTGACTGCTACGTCCATCGCGGCGCGGGCGCGTACATCTGTGGTGAAGAGACGGGTCTCTTGGAAGCGATCGAAGGCAAGCGCGGCTGGCCGCGGATCAAGCCTCCCTTCCCGGCGATCAAGGGTCTCTTCGGCAAGCCGACGATCATCAACAACGTGGAGACCGTCGCGCACCTTCCGAGCATCATCGAGAACGGCGCGGACTGGTTCATGAAGCAGGGCG
>JBMOHX010000036.1:0-17317 GCA_049317625.1 Phycisphaerales bacterium | reverse complement strand
GCGCTCATCGAGGCGTACGCCGCCGGGTCGCCGCTCGCGGACAACACCAAGCTCACGGCCACCGGAAGAAGCCTGCGTCAGAACGTCCCGTCCAGCCGCGTGCTCCGCATGCTGCAGGCGCAGGACTCGATGTCGCGCTCGCTGTGGTCGGTCGCGGAGCAGCAGTTGCTCCTGCTCATGGATGCGAACTACGAGTCACCGAAGGTGCTCGAGTTGCTTGTGACACTGTGGGAGCGAGCGGCCAAGTCCGATCCGGAACTCTCCAGGCGTGGCGAGCAGTGGCTCCGCGCGAGGCTCGCGACGCGTCAGGAGTCGACGCTGCTCATCGCGTCTCTCGCCCGCGTGCTCGTCGCGACGGGAGAGCCGCAGAAGGCCGAGCAACTGCTCGCGGATCGCGCGTCTCGCTGGCCGATCCCAGAGCTTGCCAGATTGCGGGAGGCCATCCTCCGCGAGAACCTGGACCGGGCCACCGACGCCGACGCGCTGACTCAGGCGAGGCTGAGCGCGGCGCCCCCCACCGTCTCTACCGCGATGGAGTGGTTCAGTTTCCTCGCGAGCAAGGGTGACTTCGAAGGTGCCGCGGAGAAGCTCGGTGCCCTGCTCCCCGCGCAGACCGCCCTCCCCCCGGAGGCTCTGGTCCGCATCGGACAGGGCCTAGGCCGCTTGAGCGCGAGCAGCGTGATCTCAAAGGGAGAACCCGCGTGCCGCGCGGTCGCGGCGCTTTTCTCCCGCGTGATCCGCGGCAAGGTTTCCCTCCCCGCGAGCGCCCACGCGGTGAGGCTCGAGATTCTGTCAAAGGGCGTGCCCCGCGAGCCAGCTTGGCTGACGGAGGCGGTTCGGGACTTCGCGGTGGTGCAGCCCGACCTCGAAGACGAGGCCGTGAACCAGGTCCTCGCGTGGGTCTCGGAGGCTGCAACGGCGGACGCGGCCCTCGCGTTCCTCATCGACTACACACTCACGCACCCGAGCCCCCCGGCGGACCTGATCGCGGCGACGGCGCTGCAAACCGGCAACCGGGGCACGCTGCGCGACGCGGAGCGGGTGGTGCGAGAACTCCGCATGACGGAGACGGTCCGCTCGGTGATGTCGCAGCTCGTCGCGGGCTCGCTCGACCCGAAGGCGAAAGAACCGGAGGTTCGCGCGGAGCTGGCGTACGCGATCGCGCTGGGGTTCGGTGCTCGTGATCTCGAGTCCGAGGCTCGCTCGCTCTATCGCCTCGCGTTGGAGTTGGATCCGTCGCACGGCTGGTCGGCCAACAACTTGGGTTACTCGCTCGTCGAGAAGGGCGAGGACTTGGCGGAGGGTGAACGGCTGCTCGAGGTGGCGATCGCGGACCTTCCGGACGAAGGCAGCGTGCTCGACTCTCTGGCGTGGCTCCGGTATCTGCAAGGGCGGATCGAGGACTTCGACCGGGCCGGTGCGGCGATGCCCGGCGCGCTCACGCTGATCCAACGCGCCACCAGCGCGAATCAGTCGCCCAGCGCCGAGGTCCTGGACCACGCGGGAGACATCCACTGGAAAGCCGGCCGCCGCGACGAGGCCCGCGATTTCTGGAGGAAGTCCGCCGCGGAGGCGGATTTCGAAGCGGGCAGAGCGAGAGAGCGACGCATGGCCGAGACCCAGCTCGCGCGATACGCGGAGATCCGTGAGCGGGCGAAAGCGAAGGAGAGCGCGGCCGCGGACGGTCGGGAGCCCTCGCTCGGGGGCTTGGCACCGAGGTAGCGAGTGGCCGGAGCGGGATTTCAAGCGGGGAGCGGATCGTGGCAGGACACAACAAATGGAGCAAGGTCAAGCACCGCAAGGCGGTGCTCGACAAGCGGCGGAGCAAGGTGTGGTCCAAGGTGAGCCGCGCGATGATCGTGGCGGCGCGGCACGGCGGGGCCGATCCGGACAGCAACCTCGCGCTGCGCTACGCGATCGATGAAGCCCGGTACGCCAACATGCCGCGCGACACGATCGAGCGTGCGATCCAGAAGGGCGCCTTCGGGAGCGACACCGAGAACTACGAGAACATGCGGTACGAGTGCTACGGGCCGGGCGGGGTCGCGATCATCGTCGACGCTCTGACCAACAATCGTACCCGCACGATCACGGACCTCCGCAACGCCTTCAACGATTATGGCGGGAACGTCGGCAGCACCGGGTGTGTTGCCTACATGTTCCAGCCCAAGGGCCAGGTGCTCGTCGACGGCAAGGAACTCAAGGAAGATCGCGTGATGCAGATCGCCATCGACGCGGGTGCGATCGACGTGCGGCCACCCGATGACGAGGAAGAGCCGGTCTGGACGCTCATCAGCGAAGTGCACGACTTCGCGAAGTTCAAGGCGGCGATCGAAGCCGCCAAGCTGCCGATCATCGAGTCGGGCCTGGTGATGATCCCGGACACGAGCTCCGTGCTCGCGGGCGAGCACGCGAAGAACTTCCTGGCGCTCGTGGACACGCTGGAAGACCTCGACGACGTCCAAAAAGTCTGGTCCAACGCGCAGATCTCGGGGGAAGTCGAGTAGAGCCGGGGCCTTGGCCACGGCTATGCTTCCCTCCACCTCTTGCCGGAGTGGCGAAATGGCAGACGCAGCGGATTCAAAATCCGCTTCCCATAACAGGGAGTGTGGGTTCAAGTCCCTCCTCCGGCATTGCCTCTTCGCGGCCCCGCGCCGCACGACCCCGGCCGCCTGATCGGCCCCCCAGATTCAAAACCAGTTCCCCTCGGCGCTCGTTTACAGGGCGTCCGCGTCGGGTGAGCCCTTTCTCCCCCGGCGGCCCGGACAGGGAGAACATGCCGTGACCAAGAAGTGCGCTCTCACCGCCGCGTTCATCGCGTCGGCCGCTGTCCCCGCGTTCGCGGGTGACGAGGCCGAGTTGAACGGGCAGATCGTGAACAACACCCTCGCGACCGCGCAGGCCATAGCCGCCGGGGACTTCAGCCCGAGTTCCGACGCCGACATCTTTGGGAACTTCCCGACCGCGACCGTCCGTGGGCGTGCGGGCGGCGGAGACGTCGACTTCTACTCGTTCTTCACACCGGGCGGCTCGGCCCGCTTCGACATCGACCGGACCTCGGGCGGGTTCGACAGCTACCTCGCGCTGTTCGACGCGACGGGGACCCTTCTCGGCGACAACGACGACTCGTTCCCCGCGGACCCTGGGAGCGCGACTGATCTCGACGCGTTCCTCGGCGACATCAGCGTTCCCGCGGGCACGTACTTCATCGCGGTCTCTTCCAGTGGAAACGCCGCGCTCGCGACGTTCACGGGTGACATGTTCAGGGAACTCTCGCGTCCCGACGGCGCGTTCGGCGGGTACCAGTTTCTGAACGCCGACGCCGGCGACGCCTCGTACGCGTTCAGCGGTCCCCAGTCGGGCGAGGCGTACACGCTGCACATCTCGGTGCCCGCCCCCGGAGCAGCTGCGCTCCTGGCCGGCTCCGTCGCGTTTGTGTTCGGTCGCGGTCGAAGCCGCAAGCCGCGGTGATCGCGGTTCTGGTGTCGTCGATCTCTCACTTTGGAACCAGGGAGCAACGTTCAATGAAGACCACGCGTGCAGGTGCGGCCGCGGCGATGATCGCGGCCTTCGCGGGGGCCGCCCTCGCTTCGAGCCACTCGGAAGCCCCGTTTGTGAAGGAGCTTCCCAAGACCGATTCCACGGATTTCTACATGTTCAACAGCTACGAGCCGGGGCGAGAGGGGTACGTGACGATCGTCGCGAACTACTACCCGCTCCAGGACGCCTACGGCGGCCCCAACTACTTCACGCTCGACCCGGATGCGCTGTACCAGATCCACATCGACAACAACGGCGACGCACGCGAGGACCTCACGTTCTCGTTCCGCTTCACCACGGTCAACCGTGACATCGCGCTGAACATCTCCGGCGCGAACGTCTCAATCCCGCTGGTGAACGCCGGCGCGATCGGCCCGGGCGCCGGCGACAACGCGGCCCTGAACGTGCTCGAAACCTACGCGCTGAGCGTGGTTCGCGGCGACCGCTACACCGGCCCAGCGGCCCCGGTCACCAACGCCGCCACCGGCGAAGCCGTGTTCAAGAAGCCGGTGGACAACATCGGATCCCGCTCCATCCCGGACTACGCGTCGTACGCGAACAACCACGTCTTCCCGATCTCGCTCCCCGGGAGCACGCAGACGGGTCGCGTGTTTGTCGGTCAGCGCAAGGATCCCTTCGTCGTGAACCTCGGAGAGATCTTCGACCTCGTGAACACCAACCCGCTCGGCCCCGAGAGCGGCGAGGTCGACACCCTCTTCCGAAAGAACGTGACCTCGCTCATCATCGAGATCCCGGCGTCCTATCTCCGGGGCAAGGGCGGCGGTGATCCCGTGATCGGCGCCTGGACCACCGCGAGCCTGCCGCGTTCCCGCGTGCTCACGACGAACCCCACGTTCGTGAAGCCCGCGTCCGAGCAGGGTGCGTGGACGCAGGTTTCCCGCCTGTCGATGCCGCTGGTGAACGAGGTCGTCATCGGGCTGAAGGACAAGAACAAGTTCAACGCCAATCCCCCCTCGGGCGACGGCCAGTTCTTGACGTACGTCACCAACCCCACCCTGCCGGCGCTGCTGAACGTGCTCTTCGGCGTGACCGCCCCGTGCACGCCGCGGAACGATCTGGTCTCGGTGTTCCTGACCGGCGTGCCCGGGCTGAACCAGCCTCAGGGCGTGACGGGCGCGGAGATGCTCAGGCTGAACACCAACACCAACCCGATGGCGGGCGGTATCGCCATCCGTCCGCGTGGCTCGCAGAGCCGCATGGGCGTGCTCGGCGGCGATCTCCAGGGCTACCCGAACGGTCGTCGGCCGGGCGACGACGTGGTGGACATCTCGCTCCGCGTGGTGATGGGTGTGCTGTATCCCGACGCGGGACAGCCGGGCGGCTGCGCCCCGCAGGGCAACCTCCCGTTCACCGACGGTGCCTACCTCGATGACTCGTTCTTCGGGAACTCGTTCCCGTATCTCGCGACGCCGATCTCCGGCTCGCCGAACTGACCCCCGCGTTCGTTCCAGCGGTCGCGAAGCGGGTCCTGACCGGCCCGCTTTGCATTCGGCCTCCCTTGGTAAAGTACAGAGACTGGAGAAACCCACATGCTGAACAAAGTGATTGCGCTCGCGGCGATGCTCACGGTCTGCGGCCAGGCCCTTGCCCATGATTTCTGGCTGCAGCCCGCCCAGTTCAAGCCCGACAACGGCGCCGTGCTGGGCATTCAGATCCGCGTGGGCGACGGATTCCCCGGCGAGTCTCGCCCGCGCGATCCCACCAAGCTTGTGCAGTTCTTTGTCGTCGGACCCGAAGGACGCGAAGACGTGGCGGGTGTGGACGGTCGCGATCCCGCCGGGCTGATGCGGCTGAAATCGGTCGGCGTGCACGTCATCGGGTACGCCAGTTCCGCCACCAAGATCGAGCTCGAGGGCGACAAGTTCGACAGCTACCTGAAGGAAGAAGGCCTCGACCACGTCATCGAAGAGCGCACGAAGCGTGGCGAGATCCGCGCGAACGCGACCGAGGCGTACTCGCGATGCGCGAAGTCCATCATCTGCTGCGAGCACTCGAACGCGGCGGAGGTTTGGAAGAAGCCCGTCAGCTTCAAGGTTGAGATGATCCCCGATGCCGATCCGTACTCGTGGTCCGTCGGCAGCGAGGCCTCGTTCGTGCTGCTTGCGGAGGGCAAGCCGGTCGAGGGGGCGCTCGTGTTTCTCGGAGGCCCCAAGGTCGAGCGCAGCGCCCGTCTCTCGGCACGAACGGACAAAGAGGGTCGCGTGAAGTTCGAGATTCCCGACAGCGGCGAGTGGCTGCTCACGACCGTCCGCATGGAGCGTGCCTCGGAAGGCGAGGACGTGATGTGGAAGAGCACGTGGGCGTCCCTCACGTTCGAGGTGCCCGGGCCCGACACGAAGGGTCCGGCGGGCCAGCCGATCCCGAAGGTGCCACCCGCCGCGACCCCGGCCCCGAAAGCCCCGTGAGACGCGGGCGGCGGCTCAGCGGATAACCCGCGTCCGAACCCGGCCTCCCAGCAGCGAACGAAGCGGCTTGCCCTTTTTCCACAGGGCCCGCAGCTCGCGCTGGAGGTCGCCATCTGCCCGGATGACGATCTCCCAGACGCCGTCCGCGGCGCGCTCGACGTGAACCCGCTGGACATCGCCCCCGTGCCCGCGGTCGAGCGCATCCGCGGCACGGAGTATGGCGCTCAGCCTGAAGAGGAGCTTGGCATCGGCGGCCTTCAACTCCGCGGCCCCGCCCTTTCCGAGCACGACCTCACCTTTGCGGTGGTGCCGAGCGAGCAGCGCGACGATGCGGCGCTGGCGCGGCGTCCATCCCGGCAGGTGCGCCCGCATCGCGATGATCTCGCTGAAGCGGTGGTGATCCTTGTAGTCCACGACGACACCGATGTCGTGCAGCAGCGCCCCCGCCTCGAGCAGGCCTCGCGCGTCACCGGTGCTCGCCTTCCCGCGCCCGAGCAGCCGGTGAGATTCCAGGGAGTCGAGCAGCTCGAGAGAGAGATCGCGGACGTGTTCCATGTGCCGGAGTGCCTCGGGGCACTTCACCGCGAGTTCGTAGGCGGCACCGGCGATCCCTGTTTCTTGCGACCCCGCCGCGCCGTGCCGTTCCAGGAGGTCCAACGCCATGCCGTCTCGCACCCCCGAGCCGTGGACGATGAAGCGTTTGGCCTCCAGCCGCTGCATCAGCGCGTGGATGACGCACAGCCCGGGGACGATGATGTCCGCGCGCCGGGGCTCCAGACCGGGCACACGCGTCCGCGCTTCGGGCGTCATCGCGCGAAGGCGCTCGAGCTGTCGTGCGACTTCAGCGAGCGTGACTTCCTTGGTCGGCTTCCGAGCAGCGGCCATGGCAAGGCTCGCGGCGAATCCACCACCGGCGCCGACCATGACGTCGATCGGGGCTTGAGGCGCGGAGACACCGCGTGCGAGCGCTCCTCGCACATAGCGATCCATGGCCGGGAATCTCTTCCCCGCGGCCGCCGCGGGACCGCCGAACCGCTCGACGAGACGGAGGGAGCCGAGTTGCACGCTCTCGTTGGAGACGATGAGCCCTCGCACCGCGCGAACGACTTCGAGGCTTCCTCCCCCGAGGTCGCAGACCGCCGAATGTCCCTCGTGGAGGTCGATGGTCGCGGAGGCACCGCGGAACGTGAACACGCCTTCTTCCTCGGCGGAGAGGACGCGCACCTCGAACGAGATGAGCCGCCTGAGCCTCGCCACGAAGGCGTCTCCGTCCGCGGCGTCGCGCACGCTGGCCGTGGCGTAGACCGCGCCGAAGTCGGCCCGTTCTTTCTTGGCGTCGGCCTCGTACTGAACGATCGCCGCGATCGCCGCGTCCGCCGCGACCGGGTCCAGCCGGGCACCCGGGGCCAAGCCGCGGCCCAGCCGGACCATGGACCGTTCTTCGCGGAGGACGCGCCATCGCGGCCCGCCCCCGCGTTCGATCACCAAGAGCCTGACGCTGTTGCTCCCGACGTCGATCACAGCGGCCCGTACGGTCAAGGGGAGGCTCCATGGTTCGGGGTGTTTCGAGCAGGGTCGGAAGGGAGCATGTTACAACCGGCGTGGCGCGGGGGTCGGAACACGTGGATTTTGGCGGTAATTGGAGTGGTTGTCGGCGAGGGGGACCAGTGGAACTGCCCGGCCGGAGGACGTATGATCACGGCTCGCCGAGATGTCGGATCCGCTCCCGAAGGGTGAGTTGCCCGTGGGTCGGCCGCGCGTCCGGGATGCGAAAGAGTTGGCACCGGCCTCCGCCGGGCCGGAAAGAAGCAACACATGGCCGAGAACCCGAACCAGCAGCAGCAGATTCAGCTCCGGATTGACGAGTCGAAGATGAGCACGACGTACGCGAACACGATTCGCACGTCGACGACTCAGGACGAAGTTGTTCTGGACTTCGGCATGAACCTCCCGCTCCCCACGCCCGAGGGCCAGCCGACCCTGGTGTTCCAGGTCGGCAGCCGCGTGGTGATGAACTGGGCCGGCGCCAAGCGCCTGGCCATCAGCCTCGGCCAGGTCGTCCGCCAGTACGAGGAGCGCGCCGGCGAGATCAACCTCGGCCAGCGCCAGGGCGGTCCCCGTCTCTCGAACTGATCTCGCGACCGTCGAACGATCGCAAGCCCCCGCGCACGCGGGGGTTTTTTCTTTCCGTCGGTGCCGCGGGCGACGCGGACTTGACAGGTTTATTCACTCTGTGAATAATCATGCCGTGAACGAGAAGCACCGCAGACTGGGAATCATCAAGGGCATCCTCGAGCGGCAACGCCCCCGGAATCAGCAGGAACTGCTCGCCCTGCTCTCGGATCAGGGTGCCGCGTCGACGCAGGCGACGCTCTCTCGCGACCTGCGGGAGTTGGGCGTGCTCAAGGGGCCCGACGGCTACGAGCTCCCGCGCCAGGGGCAGGTCGATGCGAGGGAACAGGCGAGCGCCGAGCTCAAGCGGGCGATCCAGACGTATGTGCGCAGCGCGAAGAGGGCGGGCAATCTCGTGGTCATCCGAACCGGACCGGGCCAGGCAGCACCGCTCGCGCTGGAGATCGACCGAGCCGCACCGCGCGACGCGGTCGGCACCGTGGCGGGCGACGACACCGTCTTTGTTGCTTCACCGTCTCCTAACAAAGCGGCCCGGCTGCTCCGGACTCTCGACGGGCTGGGGAGATCGTGAACATGCCGCTGAGCAACTCATCGCGTGTCTCCGTGCCGGTCGCTGTGGTCGGCGCGAGCGGGTACAGCGGGGCAGAGCTGGTTTCGATCCTGCTTGGGCATCCGTCGGCGCGGCTCGCGGGGCTGTTCGGATCCGCGCGGCGCGAGGGCAACGAGCAGGCGTTCTCCGACTCCTGGCCGCGGTTCAGAGGGCGGCTGGACGCGGTGGTCAAGCCGGTGAGCATCGATGCGTTGGTGTCGTCGGGGGCCAAGGCGGTTTTCCTCGCGACGCCGCACGAGGCGAGTGTCGAGCTGGCGCCGTCGCTCCTGGATGCCGGGCTGGTGGTGCTCGACCTCTCGGGTGGGCACCGCTTCAAGAACGGGGAGATCTACCCCAAGTACTACGGCTTCGAGCACAAGCACCCCGAGATCCTCGAACGCACGGTGTACGGGCTCCCGGAGCTGCACCGAGACCGGATCGCGGGCGCGGACATGATCGCGGTGCCCGGTTGCTATCCGACGTCCGCGATCCTGCCGCTGGCCCCGCTCGTGCGTGCGGACGCGATCGCCCGCGACAACGCGGGGCGCCGGCGCAGGCCGATCATCGACTCGGCGAGCGGCGTCAGCGGGGCCGGCCGCACGCTGGCGCAGAAGTCGCTGTTCTGCGAGGTGAGCCTGCAGGCCTACAACGTCTTCAAGCACCGGCACAACCCGGAAATCGACGCGTACGCGGGTACCCCGACCGTGTTCACTCCCCACCTCGCGGCGTTCGAGCGGGGGATCCTCTCAACAATTCACGTCGAACTCGCCGAGGGCTGGACCGCGTCAAGGATCGAAGACGTCTTCGGTTCCGCCTACGCGCACGAGCCGTTCGTACGGCTCTGCGGAGAGGGCGTGTGGCCCGCGGTCGCGGACGTTCGGCACACGAACTTCTGCGACATCGGTTGGGGATTTGATCCCGAACACCGGCACCTGATCATCGCCAGCGCGATCGACAACCTCGTGAAGGGGGCCGCCGGCCAGGCCGTACAGTGCTTCAACCTCCGTTTCGGGCTCGCGGAAGACGCGGGCCTCTCTGCTTCCAAAGATTCCTAGATGATCCACGGCAACCATTCTCCACTGGTGATCAAAATCGGCGGCGCTTCGATCGAGGACAAGGCGACGGCGCCGAAGGTCTGGAACGCGCTCGCCCAGTTGCACAACAGCCGCACCGGCGGCGTCGTCGTCGTGCACGGCGGCGGCAACGCGGTGGACAGGCACCTGGACCGACTGGGATTCAAGACCCAGCGCGTCGAGGGCATCCGCATCACGCCCGCGGAACAGGTCGACGAGATCGCCGGCGTTCTTGCGGGCCGCGTCAACAAGGCTGTCGTCCGCGAGCTCAACTCGTGCGGGGTCCGCGCGGTGGGGCTTTGCCTGGGAGATGGCAACGCGTTCCGAACGGTGCGCACCCGCCGGTACACGTTCGACGCGGGCCGCGTCGGTGACGTCGCAGCCCCGGTCGGCAACGACGGCGAACTCATCAAGGTGCTGCTCGCCAACCACTACCTGCCGGTGCTCAGCTCCATCGGGATGGACGACCAGGGCTTCCTGAACGTGAACGCCGACGACGCCGCCGCGGCTGTGGCTCGCACGCTCAAGGCCGCCGCGCTGGTGCTGCTCACGGACGTGCCGGGGATCTACGACTCGAAGAAGCAGATCGTCCGCGAGCTGACGCCGCTCGAGGTCGAGGTGATGATCCAGAGCGGGCAGGTGACCGGGGGCATGATCGTCAAGGCCCGCGCGGCGGCGACGACAGCCTCTGAGACCGGGGTGCCGGTGCTGATCCTCTCCGGGTCCGACGGCGTTGCGTTGAACGATTGGGTCGCTGGCCACGCGGTCGGCACCCGCATCGTGAGCGGCAAGTAAGGGGGATCGGACCGATGGAACCCGTCAAGGACGCGCGACCGCCGATGGTGTACCGGCCCTTTCCGGCCCCGCAGAGGGCCAAAGGCGCCGGGCTCCGGGGGAGCGACGTGCTCACGCTGAACGACTTCTCACCGGGTGAGATCGCGGAGATACTCGATGCGACCGGCGTGATCAAGCGTGAGCCTGCTCGGGGATCGCGGGTGCTCGCGGGACGCAGCGCCATCATGCTGTTCGAGAAGCCCTCGCTCCGGACCCGGGTCACCTTCGAGGTGGGCATCTCGAAGCTCGGTGGGCACGCGATGTACTTCGATCACTCGGCCCACCTTCTCGGCGAGCGAGAAGCGGTGCACGACTACGGCAAGAACCTGGAGCGGTGGGTGGACCTCATCATCGCGCGGGTCTTCAGCCAGCAGGTGCTCAACGAACTGGCGGCCTCGGCGGGCTGCCCCGTGATCAACGCGTTGAGCGATGTGCACCACCCGTGCCAGGCGCTCGCGGACGTCTTCACGCTCCGCGAGAGGATCCCCGATCTCCGCAGGGCGCACCTCGCGTACATCGGCGACGGGAACAACGTGTGTCACTCCCTCATGCACGCGTGCGCACTGACGGGCGCCTCGATCAGCGTCATCACGCCCGCGGGCTACGAACCCATGACCGAGTTCGTCGACGAAGCGCAGGCGATCGCGGCCACCACGGGCTCGACCGTACGGGTGACCAACGACGTCAACGCGGTCCGCGGCTGCCACGCCGTGTACACCGACGTGTGGGTGTCAATGGGTCAGGCCGACATGCAGGGCAAACGCATGAAGGCGTTCAAGGACTACCAGGCCAACGCGCAGCTGATGGCCATCGCGGGGCCCGACGCGTACTTCATGCACTGCCTCCCCGCGCACCGTGGCGTCGAGGTCACCGACGAGGTGATCGACTCCCCCCGATCGATCGTGTACGACCAGGCCGAGAACCGCATGCACGCCCAGAACGGGCTGATGGCGTGTCTCTTCGGCGCAGCTCTGTAAATCCCGCCGCCCCCGCGGCGGTTCGCAAGGAAACCCGACCATGACCAAGCGCGTTGCTCTCGCATATTCCGGCGGCCTCGACACCTCCTGCATCGTCCCCTGGCTCAAAGAGAACATCGGCTGCGAGGTCGTCTGCGTCGTCGGCGACGTCGGCCAGGGCGCCGACGAGCTCGTGGGCGTCGAGAAGAAGGCCATCAACTCCGGCGCGGTCGAGTGCCATGTCGTCGATCTCCGCAAGGAGTTTGTCGACGACTTCGTCCTGCCGACGATGATGACCGGCGCCGTCTACGAGGGCCGCTACCTGCTGGGCACCGCGATCGCGAGGCCCATCCTCGCCAAAGCGCAAGTCGAGGTCGCCCGCAAGACCGGGTGCACCGCGCTCTCCCACGGCTGCACCGGCAAGGGCAACGATCAGGTGCGCTTCGAGAGCACGTACGCCGCGCTCGCGCCCGAGATGGAAGTGATCGTGCCGTGGCGGCACCCGGCGTGGAATCTGATGGGCCGGCTCCCGATGCTCGAGTACCTCGCGAAGCGGAACATCCCCACGACTTCGAGCGCCACCAAGATCTACTCGCGTGACCGCAACCTGTGGCACATCAGCCACGAGGGCGGCGCGATCGAGAACCCGTGGAACGCGCCCCCCGAGGACGCATGGATGCTCACGGTTGACCCCGCGAAGGCGCCGGACTCGCCGAGAGAAGTCTCGCTCACCCTCGCCAAGGGCCGGCCCGTTGCGCTGGACGGCCAGAAGATGGAAGCCTGGCAGATCATCGAGAAGCTCAACGGCATCGCGGGTGCCCACGGCGTGGGCCGCATCGATCTCGTGGAGAACCGGCGCGTCGGCATGAAGAGCCGCGGCTTGTACGAGACCCCGGGCGGGACTGTCGTGGTCGAGGCGATGCGGGCGCTCGAGGAACTCGTGCTGGATCGTGAGACCCGCCACTACCGCGAGCACCTGGGCCTGACCTTCGCGGAGCTCGTGTACGACGGCCGCTGGTTCACGCCGCTCCGCGAGGCGCTGTGGGCGTGCGCCGCGAAGATGGCCGAGCCGCTCGACGGCGAGATCGTCGTGCGCCTCTTCAAGGGAACCGCCACCGCGGTGAAGCGGCAGAGCCCCAACTCGCTCTACGCCGAGAAGATGGTGAGCTTCGAGGGCGAAGAGATCTACAACCACAAGGACGCGGGCGGGTTCATCAAGCTGCTGAGTCTGGCCGAGCGGATCCGGGCCCTCAAGCAGAGCGGGAAGGTGCACTGATGGCGCTCTGGGGAGGCCGGTTCGAGTCCGGCCCGGATGCGCTCTTTCGCGCCCTCAACGATTCCCTCCCGTTCGATTACCGCTTCGCGCGAGAGGACATCGAGGGCTCGATCGGGTGGGCCCACGCGACTCACCGGGCCGGGGTCCTGACCGATCAGGAGCTCACGCGCCTCGACCACGCGCTCCGGGAGTTGCTGCGCGAGGTCACGGAGGATCCGGAACTCCCGCTGAAAGACGGCGCGGGCACCGATGAGGACATCCATTCCTGGGTCGAACGCCGCCTCATCGCGCGTGTGGGCGATCTGGGGAAGAAGCTCCACACCGGACGCAGCAGGAACGATCAGGTCGCCACCGACTTCAGACTCTGGACCCGCGCGCGGATCGACGATCGCATCGCCGAACTCCAAGCCTGCCGCCATTCGCTGGTCGCGCTCGCCGAGCGCGAGCAGGAGACGGTGCTCTGCGGCTACACACACCTGCAGCGTGCCCAACCCGTGCTGGTCGCCCACTGGGCGCTCGCGTATTTCGAGATGCTCGGCCGGGACATCGAGCGTTTCATGGACGCCCGCACCCGCGTCAATGTCTGCCCGCTAGGCTCCGGCGCGCTCGCTGGCACGGGCTACGCGGTGGACCGCTTCGCTCTCGCCGATCGGCTCGGCTTCAGCGAGCCCTCCCGCAACAGCCTCGACGCCGTGAGCGACCGTGACTTTGTCGTTGAGACTCTCGCGGCGTGCGCACTCACCGCCACCCACCTCTCCAGACTCGGCGAAGACCTCATCATCTACGGCTCGCAGGAGTTCGCGTTCTTCGAGTACGCCGACTCGGTTTCGAGCGGAAGCTCGCTGATGCCGCAGAAGAAGAACCCCGATGCCGCGGAGCTCCTGCGGGGCAAATCGGGGCGCATCACCGGCTCGCTCGTCGCCCTCCTCACGACAATGAAGGGACTTCCTCTTTCCTACAACAAGGACCTTCAGGAAGACAAAGAGCCCCTGTTCGACGCGATGCACCACCTCTCGCTGTGCCTCCGCGTCGTCCCCCGGATCTTGGACACGCTCACCGTCCGGCGGGAGGTCTGCCGCCGCGCCGCCCAGGGTGGGTACAGCAACGCGACGGATCTCGCGGACGCGCTCGTCGCTCGGGGCGTTCCGTTCCGTGAGGCCCACGAGCAATCCGGCAAGGCCGTGCGTCTCGGGCTTTCGCTCGGCAAGGCCCTCGAAGAACTCTCGCTGGAGCAGCTCCGGTCCGTCGCTCCGGCCGCGGATGAACGCATTTATGCGGAGATCTCGCTCGAAGCGGGGCTGAAGCGTCGCGAGGTGTACGGCGGAACAGGGCCGCGGGCGGTCGTCCAGGCGATCGTGGACGCACGCGCGACGCTCCCGCTCTCGACCGCGTGACCTGCTCGGACTGCCTGTTCTGCCCCGAGGTCCCCGTTCTGCTACCGTGTCGAGGACTCAACACGGAAGGACTCGCCCATGGCCAAGAAAGTAACCAAGCGTGCCGCCAAGACCAACCTCATCGAACGCCTCCGCGCGATCCCCGGGCCGCTCGCCACGGTGAAGGACGCGGATGCGCTCCACTCGGCCCTCGCCGAGATCCAGAACATCGAGAGCACGCCCGCACTCCGCAAACTCGCGAAGCCCGCGACGAAGGAACTCGTACGCCTCGTGGACGCCTCGCTCGCCGCCCCGTTTGACGAGTCCTTCGAGCCCGCGGTGATGTTCGCGCTCAAGCTCCTCGCGTTCTTCGCGCAGGCCGACGGAGCCGAGGCGATCGTCCGCGCCGCGAAGCTCCCGTACGCCCCCGAGTCGTACATGTGGTCGATCGTGCTCGATTTCATCGGCAGCGGGCACCCCCATGCGTCGAAGGCCTTCGCGGCACTGAAGGACCCGCTGCCCGAGGGGTTCCTCGCGATCTCGCTGCTGGACGCGGGCAACACCGCGTGCCGCGAGTATGAGCTGGAGGAGCACCCCTTCGATTCCGCGGACGGCGCGGCACGGCTGGAAGCCCTCCTCTGCATCACCGACCCCGACGAGCTGAGCTACGCGGTGAGCGCATGCGCCTCGCTGCCCTTCATCGCACCCCGCCGCGCATCGAAGCTCATGAAGATCGCCGCGGCACACGACTCCCCGCTCATGCGGATGGAAGTCGCGTGGGTGCAGGCGAAGCTGGGCAAGAGCGCCGGGGTGAAGTTCCTCGCCAGCGCCGCTCTGAACCCGCACGACAGCACGCAGGCGTGCGACTACCTCGCGGAGCTCGGGCTGGAGGACAAGGTCCCCGAGGAAGCCAAGCACCCGGACTTTGTCGCGATGGCGTCGATGTGCAACTGGCTTGCGCATCCGAACGAGTACGGCGAGCCCCCCACGTCCATCTCGCTGTTTGACTCCCGCAGCATCTACTGGCCGCCGGCGGGCAAGAAGGTCCGCGCGTGGCTCTTCGAGTACACGTACGGCAAGTCGGCGTGGCGGAAGAAGAAGGAAACGGGCGTCGGCATCGCGGGCCCCATGCTCTGGGCCCTCTTCGACGAAGCCAAGCCCGAGATGAAGCCCGAGACGCTCTACGGCCTGTATTGCGAGGTCGCGCTGGCGTGGAACGACGACAAGCGGGCACCGAACAAGCTCACGGGAGCCAAGGGCTGGAAGCTGATCGCCGCGGGGAAGAAGTAACTTCGGCGGCCGCGGCTCCTCAGTCCAACCAGTCCTTCGCCTTCAGTCGTTGAGGCACATACTGCTCCGTCACGTAGGAGATGTCCTTCGTGATGAGCGACTCGACTTCCATCTTGAAGCCGTTCTCGAGCAGGCCCTCGATCTCCCGCTGCCAGCCCTTGTGGCCCTCGAACCACGGGTAGGCGGCGATCTCTTTCGCCCGCTTGATGTCGTTGTCGTTGAGCTCGATCTTCACGTCGTCGGAGAGATCGCAGGCCTTGTAGTCCTTGGACCGGATGCCGAGGAACTTCGCGTCGGGCACCGCCATGCGTTCGCTTTCGAAGGCGAGCGAGATGGAGCCCTGCTTGATGACCGAGTAGATGTAATGCCCCCAGGGGTCGCAGTCGAGGAGGCAGTAGACCGGCAGGCCGAGTTCTTCGTTGAGGCGGCGGAGCAGGCGGCGCACGCCGCGGGTGGGCTGACCGCTACCTTCGGTCAGGATGCAGTTGTGCTCTTCCCAGAAGCGGTCTTCGTTGAACCGACCCCAGACGGTGTCCTTCTCGACATGCAGCACGAACTTCGCATCGCACTTCTTGAACTGGATGATGTCGGGCTCGACGATCCCGGGGATCGCGTAACCCCCGGTGCCCATGCGGCGGCAGTCGATCTCGTCGCCGTTGTCGATGATCGTGATGTTCCCCACCATCGTGCCGCGTTTCTTGGCGTAGATGTGGAGTTCCTCACGGAGCGAACCGAGCGAGACCTCGAGGTCTTCGAGGATGCCGTCGGATTCGTCCTGATCGCCGAAGGTCTTCTCGCTCGTGCCCACCACGGTGTGCAGGCCCTTGTAGAACATACCGCGGAGGCTGAGCGTCTTGTCCGCCGTGATGAGCTCACGGACGCTGTTGCCGTGCAGCATGGTCTGCATGAACTGCTTCGCCTGGTTCAGGTTGAAGAGTTCGCGGGCCGAGGATGCGTCGCCCATGCGCAGGATTCGGGCCTTGCGATCCCAGATCGTGTTGCTCTTGGATCGCGTGGGGATGTCGATCAGCGGGTCCTTCTGCGCGAGGGCCTTCTTGACCACCCCTTCCGCGAGACCCTCGATTTTCTTCTGCGTCGCGGCGTCGCGCTTCTTGATCCGCTCGTTCACACGCCCCGCCGCGTCGCTCTTGCTGCTCTTCTTCGCCATATTGGGCACTCCGTCGCCGAGGCAGAGCGTAGGCCTTTTGGCGAGCGGGGACGCGCCGGCTTCGGGTATGCTCCCGCCAACGCGGCATCGCCGCGAACCCCGGAGTCCATCATGCGGCTTCCCTTCGCCCTCGTTCTCTCGCTTTGCGCCGGAACCCTCCTCGCCCAGCAGCCCTCGGCCCCCGCGAGGATCGACCTCAAGGGCATGGCGTACGACGCCCCCTTCTTCCCCGGCACCGGGTACGACGCCTCGGTGCCCTCCCCGGATTCGATCCTCGGCTACCGCCTCGGTGACAAAGCCGCGAGCCCCGCGGAGATCGAGGCCGTGGTGAAGGCGATCGCCGCGGCGAGCCCGCGCGTCAAGCTCTTCCAGTACGCAACGACTCACGAGGGGCGTCCGCTGTACTACCTCGCGGTGACCAAGCCCGACCGGATCGCACGGCTCGACGACGTGAGAACGCAGAACAACCGACTCTCGGATCCCCGCCTAGCGCCCGCCGCGGAGATCGACGGCCAGGTGGAGAAGGCGCCGTTGGTGGCCTGGATGGCCTACTGCATCCACGGCGACGAGATGTCCGGATCGGATGCGGCGCTCGCGGTGCTCTACCGGCTCGCCGCGGGAACGGACGAGGCGACTCTGAAGATGCTCGACGATCTCGT
>JBMOHX010000035.1:0-18171 GCA_049317625.1 Phycisphaerales bacterium | reverse complement strand
GCGATCGCCGGCGAGTTCAACGACTGGAGCCCCGACACCCACCGGATGGTCCGCAACACCTCTTTAGGGGTGTGGGAACTCTGTCTGAAGCTGCCGGGCGGGCGCCAGCGCTACCGTCTCGTCATCGACGGTGTATGGTGTGCAGATCCCTACAACGACACCTGCGAACCGAACCCCTTCGGCGAAGCAAACAGCGTGGTTGATGTGGGACGTGCCGCGGCGACCGTCAGCGCCTAATCCCCGCAGTCCAAAGCCCAGCACGGAGGATCTCCCATGCACGGATCGACTCCCCGTCGTACTCCCCCGCTGCCGTCTACCGGTGCAGAGCTCACCGCCGACGGATGGGTCAGCTCGAAAACCGAAGACTACGACGCCCTCGCGGACCTGTTCCTGGACGGCGCTTCGTTCTCGCCCGCCACCCCGCGCCTTGCCTCCCGACTCGTCGACGAGGGGGACGCGACCGTGGAACCCCCCCTCTCCGCGAAGCGCGAGCTGATCGAAGCGGTCATCGTCGGCCATCTCCCCGTGCTCGGCGCCGCCTGGATCACCCAGTTCGCCCGGCACCGCGCCATCGAGTCCGGCGGCCCCGTGGCACTCGTGCGCCTTTCCGAAGGAACCGTCTCGGTCGACCTTGTCGCTGAGTCCGCCCCGCTGCTCGAAGGTGCATCAGAAGCATCAGACCTGAGCGCAGCGCTCAAGGTCGCCGGAGGGATCGCACGCAGGTGGATCGTGCGAGTTGAAGAACTTCTCGAACAGTCGCTCGCGGTCGATCCCCGGCCCGGCTCGCTCACCCTGCTCACCGGTGCCGACGAAGCCGCGATGGTCGCGAGCTACAGAACCTTCAAAGGCCTGCTGGCGACCCTCGGAGCAGGCCCCGAGGCCAGCGGCCCCAAGCTGGGCGTCGCGATCTTCGGTGCCGAGCCCGCAAAGGCCGCGGAATCCGAGGCCAAGCTACGCAAGGCCGCGCAGGGGTTCCTCGGCCGCGACCTCGCAACCTCATGCCAGATCCAACGGATCACGACCTGCGCCGTGGCGAACGTCTTCCGGGGCCGATTCGACGAAGGCGTCGACCAACTCATGGCCCTGGTCGAATCCGCATCCCGCAGCTCCCCCTCGCCCACCCAGCCAACCGCCCCTGCCCGACCGACCGGCGGGTTTGCCATGACCGAGCCCAAGCAGCCTTCCGCGGCCTTTGAGAGGGCTCACGTCCCAATCGCCACTCCGGTGCAGGTCAACGCCCCCTCGAACGGAACCCCGTTCGCCCGCGCTACCCAACCCTCGACCACGGTCGCCCGTCTCTCGCTCGCTCCCCTCATCGGCGGCCTGCGGACCCTTGTCGCGCGTTGCCCGTACTCTCCGTCGGTGGAGTTCGCGGCGGACGCTTCAGGACGCTTGCACCTGATCGCCATGCACGACGAGCCGGACGACAAGCCTGTTCGGGATTTGATCTCGACCGCGAGCTGGGCGGCAACGCACGAGACGCTCCTCGCCGCGGCCGAGCCCGGCCTTCAGGTCACGCGCGACGGCGGCCCATCGCTGCACCTAGTGTGCGACCGCGCCCCCGCGATGCGGCGGATGCTCGACTCCGGCGTGCGGATCCACCTGCTGGTGACGGTCGGCAGCGAGTCCGTCTGCCGCGAGTTGAACTGAGCCCGCCCGGGGCCGAGCCTCAACCCCGAGCCTCAACCCCGAGCCTCATCCCAGCCCGATCATGCCGACTCTTTGCGCTTCGACCGCAGCTCGATGAGGCTGCGCGGCTGCTTGATCGCGTTCTCGTCGATCACGTACACCGCGCCCTCGTTCTCGAGCTCGGGGAGCTGGTACATCAGATCGATCATGATCTCTTCCATGACCGCGCGTAGGGCGCGGGCACCGGTGTCACGCGAGACCGCACGCTCCGCGAGCAGTTGGAGCGCGCCGGGCGTGAACTCGAGGGTCGCCCCCTCGATCGCGAACATGTGCTGGTACTGACGCACGATCGCGTTCTTCGGCTCCGTGAGGATGTTCATGAGCGCATCGACCGACAGCGGCATCAGCGGCGCGAGCACCGGGAGACGGCCGACGAACTCGGGGATCATCCCGAAGTCGATCAGGTCGTCCGCGGTCACCTGGCTGAGCACCCACGCCGTGTCGTCGTTGTCGCCACGCTTGGTCGACGGATCGCCGTGGAAACCGATGCGGGTCTGGCCCAGGCGCCGACGGATGATGTCCGGCAGGCCGACGAACGTGCCGCCGCAGATGAACAGGATGTTCGTCGTGTCCACCTGGATGTACTGCTGCTCCGGGTGCTTGCGGCCGCCCTGCGGGGGCACGTTGCTCACGGTGCCCTCGAGCATCTTGAGCAAGCTCTGCTGCACACCCTCGCCCGACACGTCGCGCGTGATCGACACGTTGTTCGAGGTCTTGCCGATCTTGTCCACTTCGTCGATGTAGATGATGCCGCGCTGCGCAGACTCAAGGTCAAAGTCCGCCGCCTGGAGCAGCTTCAGCACCAGGTTCTCGACGTCCTCGCCGACATAGCCGGCCTCGGTGAGCGTCGTCGCGTCGCCGATGGCGAAGGGAACCTTCAGCATGCGGGCCAGCGTCTTGGCGAGCAGCGTCTTGCCCGAACCGGTGGGCCCGATCAGAAGAATGTTGCTCTTGTCCAGCTCAACCGAGTTCGCCTCGGCGCTCTCGAGGTGGAGCAGCCGCTTGTAGTGCGCGTGCACCGCGACCGCCAGCGACTTCTTCGCCCGCTCCTGGCCGATCACGTACTGATCCATGTACGACTTCATCTCGCCGGGGGCGGGGATGTCGCGCAACGCCGTGCTGGCCGTCGAGACCCGACGCTTCTCCTGCCTGAAGATGTTCTGGCACAGCTCCGTGCAGCTCGAGCAGATGTACACCGTGTTCGGACCCTCAACCATCGGCCCGACATCGCGGCTGGTCTTCCCGCAGAAGGAGCAGGTCGTGACCTTTCGGCCCCGGAAGCTCCCCCCGTCGTTACCGCCGCCGGAAGTGGAGGAAGAGTCGGGACCGTCTTGCTTGCCTTTCGCCATGGAATCCTCAGCAGCCTCGTGTTGAGTAACAGAGAGTCGGAATCACCAGTGTATCGGCGCTTTCCCAGCAGGTCTCCACACGCGCAGGCCGAAGTTACGCCCTTCCGTGTAACCCATTCGTGTACACACGCTTCGGCTAGGTCGGGTTCGACCCGTCGGGCGGCCGGGCGCCGGAGTTATCCGGCCCTTGAAGACGACCGGTCGTCCGCGTGCCCGCCGCGGGACCCGCACGCCCCGACAACCTCGCCACCATGACCCGCTTGGTCGCCTCGAACTCCTCCTGCGAGATCTCGCCCGAGTCACGCATTCTCCGGAACTCGTCCATCAGCGACCCCTGTTGTCCGTCTCGCGCACCGCCGAGCACCCGCCGGCGGTACCACAGCAAGCCCAACCCTCCGAGGATCGTGAGCACCAGCATGATCCCGATGAACAGCAGCGTCTCCCCCACTGCTTGTTTGGGATTGGTGGACTTGGGAGCCGGTGTCGCGGGCTGTACGGTCGTTCCGGTCTGCACGCAGGCCCTTTACACGTTCCCCGATGCGATCGCCTGCCGGATGGGAACGATCAGACCCGGCACCACCCGACGCTCCACCAGCTCCTCCCCGAGACGCGCCAAACGCTGGAACGTCGCGTAGAGTTCCTTCAACTCGGTGAACGGTCCGGACTTCCGGAGCGTCAGGTACACCGAGATCGGATCGCCAGCCGCGTCCCGATGAGAGTTCCCCGCGGCTCGGGTCTTCACCTCAAAGTACAGCTCAGTGTCCCCGCGGTTGCCGAAAGTCATCCCGATGATCGGCTGGCAGTCAGACGGAACCGCGCCCGGAATCTCGAGCAGCGCCGCCAGCGGCGATCCGGGGATCAACGCATCGAGCACGATCGCATCATGGTTGCCCCCCGCCCTGAGATCAAACCCGTACAGCAACTCGACAAAGTCGATGTCGAGCGGGCTCAGCGAGAGATACGGCGGCGCAACCTCGATGATGTGCTCGTGGATCCCGTATGCCTCCACCTGCGATGGCGCGTTCACCGACCCCGTTCTCAGCGTGTTGTTCCGGATCGCCAGCCACCGGTGCGGCTGCTCCGACTGCGGTGACTCCAGGGCGAGCTCGTCGCGGTACCGCCTGAACGAGTTCATGTGCGGGAACTGCCGTCGCACACGCTCGAAGAGCTCCAGCACCGTCTCCCGTGACCGCGGGAGCTCCATCTTGGTCTGCACCTTCATGTTCACGTAGGAATCGTTGCACAAAGCCCGGTAGGAATCGGTCATCGCTCGTCTGCTCCGAGAGTTGCCCGATGGTAGCGAGACGCGCGCGGCCCGGCGCGATTCTCGCACGCGCCTGTCGGGGACTGTCACTTGCGCGACAGCAACCAACCGATCACTTCGTCGGTCCGTTCGAGTGTCGGCAGCGTCAGATCAGGCCCGCACGCCCGCAGCTGCTCCACGCTGAACTTCCCGGTCGCCACCGCGAGCACACGGCACCCGTGCGCCTTCCCACACTCCACATCGCCCGGCGTGTCCCCGATCACCACCACCCCGCTCGGCCCCGGCATCGACCCCGTCATCGCGCCGAACCGCGCCATCGCCACCTCCACCAGATCCGCCCGCCGCGGCGGCGTCCGCGGCGATTCATCCCCCCACACGTGCAGCGCGAAGCGATCGGGGTCGATCCCACAGGCACTGAGTTTCATGCGGCCCGCCGTCGCGATGTTCCCCGTCAGCACCGCCAGGGTCGCCGCTTCCTGCGCGAGCGCATCCAGCAGGCGGATCACACCGGGCGCCGGCGCCGCGTTCGCCCTCGCGAGCGAGTCCCCCAGCTCCCGGGTGTAGCGCTCCGTGAACACCGACATCTGCTCGGCCGTTGCACAAACCCCGCTCCGCTCCAGCATCTCGCCGATGATCAGCGGGTCCAGCCTCCCGGCGAACTCCACACCCTCCGCCGAGAACGACGGCCCGAAGACCGACCGACCCGCCGCGACCATCGCGCGCGTCCCCACACCGCTGGTGTGCAGAAGAGTGCCGTCGATGTCAAAGAGCAGAAGCATCAGCCCAGCATAGCCGCTGCTAGCACCCCGAATCCCACGCGCCGAAAAACCCGATGACGTCGTCCCCGTCCACCCCGCCATCGCCCGTGAAATCGGCTCGGATCAACCCCGAGTCCCAGTACCCGAAGAACGCGATCACGTCGTCGCCGTCGATGCTCGAATCGCCGTTGATGTCGGAGGCGCACCCAGACGCCAAGAGCGCGCCCACCTCGAGTTGCGAGAGCCCCTCGTACCCGGCGAGCGAGAGGTGATTCCGATCGCCTGCCGAGACATACCAGCCCCGAGCGATCATCTCCGCCACGGTGCTGAGATGGCCCATGTGCACCACGCGAACCCGCGGATGCGCGCGCAGCGTGTCCGCCGCACCCCGGAAACCCTCCATCCACGTCGGATCGGGTTCCGCGATCGGGTGCGGGGTCGTGATCACAAACTCGAACCCCGCGGGGTCCCATCCGTTGCTCACCCCGATCGCCTCAAACCTCGAAATGATCGTCGCGAGGTTGTCCGCGTACGCTTCAGCGGAGGCTGGCGGGTAGCCGTTCGGAATCGAAGGCAGTGTCTCGTTGATGTCGTTCAGACCGAACGCCACTCGCACCACGACCCGAGGCGACACCGAGTTCTGCCTTGCACGAAGCGTGCCGAGGTACGTCGTGAGCACCTGGTCGTTCACTGCCAGAAGCGCCGCAGCCGCGTCCCGCGCGGACATACCGCCCCGCGCGTACAGCGTGCTCACCGCCGCCCCCGCCCCTCGCGACGTATTCACCCCGTGCGCGAAGTACACCTCGTACGGTGCGACCGTGAAGTTCCCCACGCGAAAGTCGACCGCGCCCGTCCCCGCTGTCGCCCCCGGACACGACACCACCGCCTCACGCACCCCCTCGACGTGCCCCACCTCGGGCAACTGGCAGAACAGCGTGTACGGCGCAGCTCCCATGCGAAGCTGCGGCCGCAGCGACACCCCGGAACCCAACGTCCGATAGAGCACGCGAAACTCCATCGCATCCCCAATTTCGTAGTACGGCCCGTCCGCGTGCAACGTCATCCCGACCGAGACGAGAGTACTTCCACCCAACAGCATCAGTACATTGCACGGCTGAAGATCACTCCCCCACGGATTCAGGGGATCCGGCAGGCTCGGACTCGCCCCGTACGAAAACACCCCCGCGCTCGCGTTCGCGATCGTGTTGCACATGTACCCCGCGTTCGCTCCCTGCCCGCTGTTCTCCCCGATCCAATGCAAACCCGTTCCGTACAGCCCGTACCTCGCCGCCAACTCCTTCCCCCATCCATATTCGTAGCCGTTCCCGCCGTACAACTGATTGCTGTCCCCCAACATCACTACATCCACCCGCGACGCACCCGCGTCCCTCAGAAGCGACTGCGCAGCGACATCCTTCCCCGCCATCGCGAGGACCGCCAACATCACATATTTCATAACTCACTCCATAACCCCACCAGGGGAAGCGAATCCGCTTCCCATGGTTCAGCTTCTATCGCTGCGATATCCGAAGTACACACCCCGGCGCAGCGCGAATTGAGTGATGATGTGGGACAATTTGGCGCGCCTTGCGCCGACTAATTGCTCCCATTTTCATTCTTACTTCTGAGAATCAACCCCGCAACCGGGGGACTCCCGCCGCCCCTCACTCGTCCACGTCACTCCCCCGAACGCGGGGCCGCACGCCCTCCGGCAACGCCGACAGGAAGTACCTCGCATACCGCGCCGTCACCAGCCGCGAATCCAGCACCACGACCCGCCCTCGGTCCTCTGCGCTCCGGATCAACCGCCCGAACCCCTGCTTGAACTTGATCACCGCCCGCGGCAAGGAGTCCTCCATGAACGGATTGCCCCCCCTCGACTCGATCAGCTCGTACCGCGCCTGCGTCAACGGCCGGTCCGGCGGGTCAAACGGCAGCTTCGTGATGATCACGTTCCGCAACCCGCGCCCCCTCACATCAACACCCTGCCAGAAGCTCGCCGCCCCAAACAGCACCGAGGCGTCGTGCTCGCGAAACCGCTTCAGAATCAGACCGCGCGGGCCATCACGCCCCTGCGCGAGGAGCGGGAAGCCCCGGCGCGCGAGCGGGCCCGCCAGTTCGGAGGCACACCGGTTGAGCGTCGCGAAGCTCGTGAACAGCACGAAGGCTCCGCCCGCGGTCGCGTCGACGTGCTCGAGAATCGCCGCCGCCATCGGCGAGAGATCTCCACTCCCTCGCGACGTGGAGTCCGCCCCGGGATGGATGATGAACTCCACCTGCTTCCGATAGTCAAACGGCGATCCCATCTGCAGCGTCTTCGCCCCCTCCGCACCCAGCCGCGCCAGCACGTGCGCGAACGCGGTCTCCGCGGACTCACCCGTTTCGCTCGGCTTCACAAGCCGCGTCGCGAGCGTCGCGGACGTCAGCACCACGCTGTGGTCCTGCGAGAACAACCGCTCCTTCAGCAGCGGCGCAACCTCGATCGGCGAGCACGCCAGCGTGACCCGCGGGCCGCCCCCGCGGTCACCGTCGTCCTCTCCACCCGAAGACTCCGCCCAGTACGCCGCGGCGGGCACCAGCTGCGACACCAGGCTCTCCGCCTCCAGCGCGATGTTCTCCGCCCGTACCCCGTACGCGTTCAACTCAAACCGATCCGCCTCGTTCTTCACGCCCTCCCGCATCGCCTTGAGCCGCAGCGCCAGATCGCGGAATGCCGGCGTCAGCACGTTCGCGACCAGCCCCGGCTCGCGGAGCCGCACCGACCCCGACGCCGCGCCCCGCGCGGAAGCGAACGGATTCTCCGAACCAGCCGCCGACTTCCGCACCAGCTCGAGCAGCCCGTCGAAAAAAGCCCGCGTCGCCGAGTGCGCCTGCTCCACGAGGGAAACCGCTCGCTGCACCTCGCTCGAGTCGCTCAGCAGCAGCGAGAGCTGCGAGAGGTAGCCGCGCCCCGACCGCCCCGAGTGCAGCGTGTTCAGCAGGTGCACCACCCGCCCCTCCGACAGCGACAGCCCGAAGTGATCCGCGGCGGTCTCCTCGATCCCGTGGGCCTCGTCGAGGATCACGTGGTGGTAGTTCGGAAGGAACCCCGCCTCCTGCGAGCGCAGCGCAAGGTCGGAGAAGAACAACGCGTGGTTGCACACCAGCAGGTTCGCGTTCTCGAGCTTCGCCCTCGCGTTCTGGTAAAAGCACGCGTCGTAGTTCGGACACCTGCGCCCCATGCAGTTCGCGGAATCCGACTGCACCTTGTCCCACACGCCCATCCGCTCCACCGGCGGGAGCGTCGAAAGCGTGCCGTCCAATGTCGCATACGCCCAGTCTTGAATCACCTCGAGCGATCGCCGCGCAGCGGGGTCGGGCAGCAGCCGTTCCGAGCGGTCCGATGCGAGCTTGAGCCGCCGGATCGAGACGTAGTTCCCCCGCCCCTTCACCAGCACCGGCCTCACCGGCGGCTCGTGCTCCTCCTGCTCCGGGTACAGGATCGAGAGGAGCAGCGGGATGTCCTTCTCGATCAACTGCTCCTGCAACGAGATCGTGTTCGTCGCCACCAGCACCGTCTCACCGTGCTCGGCGGCCCGGATGATCGCCGGCACGAGATACGCGAACGACTTGCCGACTCCCGTGCCGGCCTCCACCAGCAGCTTCGACCGCGACGCCATCGCCGCGCCGACCGCGCTCGCCATCTCGAGCTGCTGCGGCCGCGACTCGAACGAAGCCCCCAGCGCCCGGGCGATGGGTCCGTCTGCGGCAAGGGCGGTGGTCGGGGAAGAGGGCACGGAGCAGAGCGTATTCGCTCAGGAGGGCAGGCGTGCCCCCGCTCTCCACGCCGCGACCCGGAAGAGCACCATCCCGCACACCATCACCCCCATCGATGCCACGTTCTGCGACCACAACGGCTGGCCATGGTCGCGCACATAGTCCGCCGTCTCGAACGCGACGACATCCCAAAGAAAGTGCAGCAGAAAGCCCAGAAAAAGGCCGGCCGGGATGGTGAGCAAGCACTTGCGCTTCCTCACCGCGAACATCCCCATCCCGGATCCCGTCACCGCGCCCATGATCAGGTGCCCCGCCAGTCGAACAGGCTCCTCCAGCGGCAGCACCTGAAACTCCATCGGCACCCCCACGTTGTACACCGACTCGAGTATCGCCGCCCCCAGCCCCGCGAACCCGCCGTACACCACCCCGTCGCTCGTCTCCTCAAAGACCTTCCGGAAGCACACCGCGACGAACCCCACCGCCAGCAACTTGCCGAGCTCTTCCGTCCCCGCGGCGAGCGCCGCAAAGACCGCGTTCGACGGGTACTCGCCGGTGCGGTCGAAAATCCGCATCACCGCCCACACCTGGCACCTGCCCGCGATCCACATCAGCAGCGCACCCACCAGCACGGCGCCCAGAATCGAGTACCACGGCTCGCGCGGGAACACGTCGTACCGCCTCATGGCCGCCGCGATACCCAAGGCGCACAGGGCGAGCGTGGCGTAAAGAAACGTCGCGTGAATCCACACGGTTTCAGTCCTCCGAGTCTTGCGATCCAGCCTTCCCAGCGGCCTTCCCGCCCAGCGGCACACGCTTGGGTTCGCCATCTCCCCTTGGATAGGGCCGGGCCGTCGAAGAAATCTTGGTGAGCACGACAATCCTGCCCGTGGGCGATTCGATCGTCCCGACGTGCCCCGCGTGCAGCATCTTCAGCGCCTCGGCCGCTTCCAGCACTTCGGCGTCGGCCTGCTCCCCTTTGATCAGCGCACACTTGCACCCCACCTTTGCGAACGGGATCGTCAGCTCCGCGAGCGTGTTCAGCCGCCCCACCGCTCTCGCAACGACAAGGTCGTACGACTCGCGGTGCGCGTTGATACGCCCGGCCCCGGTCCGCTCGCCGCGATCCTGGCCCGCACGCTCTGCCCGCTCCTGATGCACACGCACATTCGCGAGCCCCATCTCCGCCACCACCGCCCGCAGAAAGTCCGCCTTCTTCCCGGTCGCTTCCAGCAGCGTGAAACGAACCTGCGGCGTCGTGATCGCCAGCGGCAGGCCCGGCAACCCTCCGCCAGACCCCACATCGATCACGTTCGCCCCGTCCGGCAGTTCCGCGATCAGCGGGAGCAGCGACAGTGAATCAAGAATGTGCCGCCGCCACGCCTCCGCGGGATCCGTCACGCTCGTCAGGTTCGTCGTGGTATTGACGTGCAGCAACATCCCGAGGTATCGCCCCAAACGCTCGACGTCCCCGGGTTCAAACTCGATCCCCATCCCGCCCGCGGCTTCGAGAATCGCTTCGGGCGCAGCAAGCGTCGGGGCTTGACGGAGGTCAACACCGGAAATCGGCGGTCGAGACTGACGATCTGGCTTCATTCAACTTCCTTCGTGATACGCCGTATGGCCGCCGCGAGGTCGGGATCTTCGGTGCTCCACGTCGCCGCCCCGGGCCCAACCCTGATACTCATCGCTCGCCCCGAACCCGCGCCCAGCTCCTGCTCGTTCTTGCCGATCAGCAACCCGGGCAGATCCGTCTCGCGAGCCCGCACCCTTTGGCCCCCGAGATCGATCTCAACGACCCCCAGACGCGCAAGCAAGTGGGCGACCCGCTCGGCACGGCCGCGTTCAGTCGCCCCAGGAATCTCGCCTCGTTCAAAAGTCATCCGCGGCCGCCTTCGAAGCGTCGTTGCCCGCTTTCAACAGCACCTCGGGCACCGTCACACCCCTCCACAACTCGCCCGGTTCCTGGCCGTCGTTCGCGAATCGGGAGACCAGGTACATCATCGTCCCGCCGCTGTGGAACAGGCTGAACAGGTACGCGGGAACCAACAGCTTCCACGCCCCCGCGCTGAACGCAACGAGCCCGCCCGCCGCCTTCAGCGACCACGGGGTTGGCCCCGCCGCGGGGTGCTCTTCTCCTGACAGCATCACGTAGTGCAGATACGGCCGCGCCGTCTCACCGGCGAACGCCGTCAGCAGCTTCGCCGCGAGTTGCAGCGAACCGTCCACAAGCAACTCCGCCACCCGCCCGCACAGCACGAGCAGCACAACGAACACTCCCAAGTACGCGGCGTATCGCATCGGGCGACCAAACACGTACGCGAGCGTCCTCTGGTTCGCATCGATCGCGTCCGTCCCCTCGCACATCACCGCGGGCACCAGCATCGGCAGGCCCGCAAAGAACCCCACCAGCAGCAGCACTCCGAGGAGCGTCCCCAGCAACGCCAGCAGAGACGCCCCGGCCGCGACGATTTGCACCGCGGGCACGCGCAGCAGAAACCCACCCGCCGCGACCAGCAGACACAACAGCCCCACAAACCCCAGCGGCCCCAGAATCGCGAGCGGCAGAGAGAACCGACTCTTCAGCGAGAACGCGAGGTAAAACGTCCAGGGCTTGCGTTCAAACGCCATCGCGTCCTCGGCCGCGGATCGCGACACAACCCCGCCGAGCAGGGCCCACAGCGCCACAATCGGAACCCCCGCGGCGAGGAGCGAGTACCAGGGCTGCTCGGCCCACAACTCCTGCGGCAGCTTGATAAACAGCACCCGCATCGCCTCGACCACCTTGATCGGCGAGAGCGATTTCACAGCCTCTCCGAAAAGATCGCAGACGCGATCCCACCTTAGAGCCAGCGGACTCGACAGCGAGCGGGGCCGCTCGGACCAGATGTCCGGCAGGCGGAGACACAGCTCGCAGAGCACCACGAACAGCAGCGCCACACTCAACCGCATGGGCCGCAACGCCAGCCTCGGGGCCCGCAGGATCAGCGGCCAGACCAGGCCCTCAGCGACATCGGGAAAGAACGCCCGCGCGGGCCGGGGTGAGGATGAGGGGGGGGGCGTAGGACTGGACATGCTCACACAGCGTATCGGGAGCGGACCCGCCACGCCGACGGCCCCCTCCCAGAGCAGATACGATGGGGGCACATGAGACAATCCATCCTCAAGTGGAGCCTCTACCTCTTCGCCCTGCTGGTCGCCGGCCCGGCGCTCGCGTCGCTCGCCGGGAACCTCCGGGACGCCGGTGGCGGGCACGCCGCGACACTTCTCCTCACTTCAAACGTGGGAGCAGGACTGCTCGCTGGCGTTGCCGCGCTCGGCGGTGCCCTGGTCATCGGCGTCGTGGGAGCCAGATTGGTCGCTGTCGGAACCGGCTGCACGCTCGCCGGAATCGTCCTCGCCTGGTGCGGCTGGCGGCTTGGTTCACTTGAAGACCTCGCCCGTCTGCCCGACAAGCAGGTCCCGCTGATGCTCCTCGCCGTCGAAAACGGTTTGGTCGCGGCCGTGGGCGCGGCGATCGCGTTCGCCTGCGTGAAGTTCGGCCGCGGGCTCTGGTCCGCGGACAACGGGACCGCCATGTCCTCCCTCCCCGATCCCACCGAGCCCCCGACGCGCGCCGCGCTCGGCACAGCGTTCGGCGCGGGCGTGGTCGGTTGCGCCTTGCTCACATTCTTCGTCGCCAACAACGGCCTCAAGGGCCAAACCCTCGCCGCCGCCACCATCGGCGGCTTGGCCGCGGCCATCATGGGCCAGCTCGTTCTCGCCGGGAAGCGATCGCTGATCACGCCGGTGATCCCCGCGGCGAGCGTGGTCATCGTGGCGGTCCTCGGGCCCATCGCCGCGGCGATCCTGCACGGTTCGAAGCTGGACGCGGCCATCTACGCCGGTGACGTGCTGCCCTTGGCACGCCCCATATCGCTCGAGTGGGCGGCCGGCGCGCTCATGGGGGTTCCGCTCGGGCTGTCGTGGACGGCCACCTCGGTCGATCCGGCCGCGGTAGAGCGGTTCGGCCCCGGAAACTCCGGGAATGCCGCGGGGCAGTTCGCCGCGAACGTCGTGGGGGACTCCCTCACCAACCGCTAGCAAGGGATCCGCTTGGTGGTGGCGGATGCCGCGGACGGCTATCGTCCCCCCGCATGGCGAAGAACGCTCCAAAGTTGAACAGCACAACCCCGCGGCGTCGCAAGGCCGCGCCCCAGATCCGCGCCGTGGTTCCGACCATGCCGGACGTCCAGTCCGCGTCCGACTCCCGCAGGGTCGCGATCGACAAGGTGGGCGTGAAGGAAGTTGTGTACCCCCTTCGGCTGCGGACGCGCGACGGCGGCGAACAGGCCACGGTCGCCACCATCAACATGTACGTCGCGCTCCCCCACTCCCAGAAGGGGACGCACATGAGCCGGTTTCTTGAGGTCCTCCACGATCGGCTCGACACCCCGCTTAGACCGGAAGGGATCCCCGCGATCGCCAGAGCGATCCGCGAGCGACTGAACGCGGACGTCGCGCACTTCGACGCGTCGTTCACCTACTTCGTCAAGAAGTCCGCCCCGGTGACGGGTATGCCGGGGCTCATCGACTACAAGGTTCGTCTGGAGTGCGTGGCGAACGGCGGCGAGGACCTCGTGATGCGCGTCTCCGCGCCCGCGACGAGCCTCTGCCCGTGCTCGAAGGAAATCTCCGCCTACGGCGCGCACAACCAGCGCTGCCGCGTCGAAGCCGCGGTGCGGACCAAGGGCGCGATGTGGATCGAGGAACTCGTCGAGATCCTCGAGCAAGCCGCGTCGTGCCCGGTCTTCTCGGTGCTCAAGCGGCCCGACGAGAAGTGGGTCACAGAGCGGGCGTTCGACAACCCCAAGTTCGTCGAGGACATCGTCCGCGACCTCGCGGTCGCGCTCGACCGCGAACCCCGCATCCGCTGGTACTCGATCAGCTCGGAGAACTTCGAGTCGATCCACAGCCATAACGCGTACGCGGAAATCACGAGGGATCGGCGGTAGAGATCGACGGGACAGGGAGCGGCCGGAACTGCTATCCTGTTCAACTTCCAAGGAGCCCCCCGCATGACCACCACCGACACCGCCGCCGCACTCGCCAAGGGCCTCGAAGGCGTCATCGCCGGCGAAACCAAGGTCTGTTCCATCGAACAGGGCGGCCTGCTCTACCGCGGCTACGAGATCCACGACCTCGCCGAACACGCGACGTTCGAAGAGGTCGCGTTCCTGCTGCTGGAAGGGCACAAGCCCGCCGCGGCGGAGCTCGCCCGGTTCAAGGCCGAGCTTGTCGCCGAACGGCCGCTCCACCCCGCGGTCACCGCGTTCATCGAGAGCGTCGGCGGCTACCTCGCGAGCGGCCGCGCCGTGCCGATGGACGTGATGCGCACGGCGGTCAGCATCCTCGGCCACACCGATCCCGATGCCCAGGACAACTCTCCCGAGGCGGGCCTGCGGAAGTCCAAGCGCCTCCTCGCCAAGTGCCCCACCATCATCGGCCACATGCAGAACGTCATCGACGGCCGCGCGATCATCGGCCGCGAGCTCGGCGGTGACCCCTCGCTCTCCCACGCCGCCAATCTCCTCTACCTCATGACCGGCGCGAAGCCGGACGCGGCGACGACGCGGGTGATGGACGTCTCTCTGATCCTCTACGCCGAGCACGACTTCAACGCGAGCACCTTCACGACCCGCGTGATCGCCGGCACCCTCAGCGACATGCACGGCGCGGTCACCGGCGGCATCGCGGCGCTCAAGGGCCCCCTCCACGGCGGCGCGAACGAGGCTGCGATGGAAATGCTCCGCGAGATCCGCGCGTACGTCGAAGGCGGCAAGGGCTCGATCAACGACTTCATGCAGAACGCCTTCGCCACCAAGCGCAAGCTCATGGGCTTCGGCCACCGCGTGTACAAGAACGGCGACCACCGCGCCCCGATCCTCAACAAACTCGGCCGCACGCTCGCCAAGGCCCGCGGCCCTCAGTGGCTGCGCTGGTTCGAGATCGGCGACGAAGTCGAGGCCATCATGCTCCGCGACAAGAAGATCCACCCCAACGTCGACTTCCCCTGCGGGATGACGTACTTCACCATGGGCATCCCGGTCCCCCAGTACACGCCCATCTTCGTGGCCTCCCGCATGAGCGGCTGGTGCACGCACGTGATGGAACAGCACGCCAACAACCGAATCATCCGCCCGCTGAGCCTCTACACCGGCGAGCCGCAACGCAAGTGGAACGGCTGATCGGCATCAACCGGGTCGGCGGAACGCGGCCCGCGCGATCGGTTCCGGCCCGCTCAAAGCCGACAGAACCCGGACCGCGGCCAGCGGCGCAACCGGCCAGACGGCGTACCACAACGTCATCGCCGGTAGCGAGTACCGCCCCTGGTGGAACACCATCAGCACGTGCACGCCCACCAGCGCCGCCGATGCGATGAGAACAAACGCCAGCGAGAAGTTCCTGGTCGCGAGCGCCGTGAACCCCGCCCCCAACGCCAGCACCGCGAGCGCAAGCTGCGGGAACCCACGCGGGTGGTTGATCCCCCACCATTGGTAGAAATCGCGAACGGCCCCGCCTCTTCCGGACATCGCCAGAGGGTGCAGCTCGCCGACGGGCCCGTCGAAGTGGAAGTTCGCGATGGTGGCCTCGAAATCCTCCACATCGCACGAGACCATGTAGCTGAACCACGTGATCTGGCTGTCCTGGATGAACCCGTCGCCCGGGAAGGCGTTCATCTGCCACATGAACGAGTACGGAAGCCGCTTCAGATACGCCCACGGGTCCTTCGCGATGCTGTGAAGCGCCCACCGCTTCGTGATGAGGTAGAGCCGCGCCTGCTGCTCCGGCGAATCGGCCGCGCTCGCGACAAACCGCCACATCGCCGCCGAAGCACCCCGATGGATCCGCACCGCCGCGTAGCGCCGCTCGAGATCCGGCGGGATGGGGTAGTCCCGGTCGACCAGATCCTGCTGCACGAGCGAGATCCAGAGCGCAGCGCCGCTGCCTTCCGCCATCCCCGGTATGCCGCGGGAGCGATTGAAGTCGATCCAGCCCGCGAGCCCCGCGCCGAGCGCGAGAGTTCCCAACCCAAGAACCGCACCCCGCGCAGGGCGCGAAAGCCCGTGCGCGGCCGCCGCGGCGAGCAGGAAGAAGGGCGCGACCACCTGGAACGTCGGTCGGATCATGATCGCGATCGCGAGCACCCCACCCAGCGCCACGGCGCCGAGCAGCGGCCGCTTCTCGCTACACAACGCGAGCGCGGCCGCCAGCACGAGGAGGAAGATCGACAGGCACTCGGTCTGCATCACGCTCCCGAAGAGCGCGAGCGTCGGGTCAAGGGCGCACAGAATCCCAGAAAGCAGCGCGAGCGGCGGCGTCGCGAGGCGCAGCCCGATGCGGGCAACGAGCACGGCAGTCAGCGCTCCCGCGAGGTGCTGAAGGAACATGATGCCGAACGAGCCCATCCCGAACGCCTTGAAGCAAGCGTACAAGAACAGCGGATACCCCGGCGTGCGGAACCGGCTGATCTCGTACTCCCCGCTGAGGTGGGCCCAGGCCGTGTTGAAGTAATCAACGCCGTCGTTCTCGATCACGAGACAGGTCGAGAGCATGACCCACAACCGGGCCACAATCGCGACCGCCGCCACGATCGCAAGCACCCGCCCCGCGGTGAGAGCGGATGGTGGAACGGCCGCGGATGGCTTGGACGATGGTCCCATGCGGGAAAGACTCACGATCGGAACCGCTGAGAGTTGACGAGATCGCCGATCAACCCGAGCCCGAGGAAGTTCACGCCGGTGGTGAAGAGCGAAATCGCAGCGACCTCGGGGATCTTGTCAACCGCGAGCTTTCCCACCAGCCCCACGATCACCGCGAGGATCATGAGCGTGACCCCGAGCAGGCCGAACACCTGCAGCGGCTTAAAGAACATGATCGTACGCGCCACCAGAAAGAAGAACCGCGCCGTGTCGCGCACCGGACGGATCGAGCTGTGGCCCACCCGCTTGAAGTAGTCGATCGGGTGGTACACCACGTGCAACTGGTTCACGTGCGAGGCGATCGTGATGGTCGTCGTGAACGAGAACCCGTTGGGGAGCATGCTCCACACGCTGCGCACATGCTTCACCCACACCGCGCGGAGTCCGGAGTTGACGTCCTTGATATCGGCGCGGGAGAGCCACCGCGCGTACTTGAGCAGGAGCCACTTCACCGGCCGACGCGCGAACGGGATGTTCACGTTCGCGCCGGTCCGCGCGCCGACAACCATGTCCGCTCGCTCCAGCAGCCGGAGCAGCTCGGGAATCTGATCGTTGGGGTACGTCCCGTCGGCGTCGGTGATCACGATGCGGTCAAACGTCGCCTCGGAGATCCCCGCCTTGAGCGAAGCGCCGTAGCCCCGATTGAACGGGTTCTGGATCACGCGCAGCCTGCTGTGCGTGCCCGCGAGCGACTCCAGCTTCTCGCCCGTGCCGTCGCGGCTGCCGTCGTTGACCGCGATGATCTCCCACTCCAGACCGGACTTCCGGAGCGCGGCCTCCACGTCGTCGATCGTCTTCGAGACCGCGTCCTGCTCGTCGTAGCACGGAATCACCACCGACACCCCGGACGCGTAGCTGCGGTTGCCCGGTGTGTTCACGCCCCGCCCCCACCCGCACCGGATCGCTCTCGCCGGTACACCCGCCGCCACACCCGCTCCCCACCCTCCACCGGCAGCTTCGTCACGTCGCACCAGTGCCACGGACAGAGCACCGATTCCTGAAAGACGTTGCTGTTCGCCACGTAGATGCTCGTCGCATCAGATCCCGCGGCGAGCTCGGTCAGCGGGCAGTCCACCGGCACCCGGTCCTCCACCACCACCTCCCCATCGCGGAACTCGATCCGGCGTGAAACCATCCACGGCGTCGCGGACTTGCCGGTGATGAGCACCTTCTGCAGCGTGCTGCGGACCAGGTTCGCGTTGAACCGCCCCACCGTGATCATCCCCGCGCGAAAGATGATGTTGGTGATCGGGCTCGGAAGCTTGTGCCGTCGGTAACACAGCGGCGTGGTCACCGTGAACACCCGCCCGTCCGCCGATCGCTCGATCCTCGCATCGTTCTTCACCAGGTGCGACACCACGACCTTGCCGTCACCCAGCCGACCGATGAGGCCGGTGTCCGAGGCAATCGGCCCCTCGCTGTCGAAGACCTTGACGACCCCGCCCTTCGAGAGGTTCGACACGGCGTGGTACCCGCCCTCGCCGTCGAACCTCACCGCGATGCGGCAACCCTCGAAGTACCGCGTCTCGCGCGCGGCGCGGCTCGCGCCGATCGGCGCGGGCCGACGCGGGCAGTAGTCCTCGTGGGCCTGCATGAAGTCGTAGACGTAGTGCGCC
>JBMOHX010000034.1:0-18506 GCA_049317625.1 Phycisphaerales bacterium | reverse complement strand
AGGGCATTGATGTTGAAGTTGATGAACGGCTGCGGGGTCTTGACGGTCTTGTCGGTGCCGTCCCAGGGGTCGCGGTAGTTGAGGCGGGTGAGCTGGCCCGCAGCGTTGGTGGTGTATCCGTAGCCGACGACGGCGTGGGCCATGTCGAAGCCGTTGGAGAGCCAGATGACGACGGGGAGGTTGTTGTCGATCTGGGCGCGGTAGCCAGCGACGGAGAAGTTGTTCCAGGCACCGGCGGTGGTGGCGGTGGGCATGCGGGAGGCGACGACTTCGTCCATGCCGCGGGGGACTTCGTTGGCGAAGGTGCCGAAGTGACCGCGGAAGTTGGGGCCCGGGCTGATGCTCACGGCGCCCTCGCGGATGTCGGTGCGGATGTCGTTGGTGTCCATCTGGTACGCGACCTGGTTGACAAAGGCGGAGACGCGGTCGGCGGCGTCGACGAAGTTGTTCTGGCCGAAGGGGGGCGGGGCCTGGGCTTCGCCGATGGGGATGTTGAGTCGGCGGGCGTGGTACTGGAGGATCATGGCGGCGCTGGCGGGGACGCAGTGGTAGGTGCCGCGGGTGATGTGGTTGAAGTCGACGTTGCTGAAGTGGCGCCAGTTCTCGTTGACCGGGCTGGGGTCGGGGGCGCCGTTGGCGGCGGTGCCGCGGGTTTGGACGGGGTCGTTGTCGGGGATCCAGTTGTTGCCGCCGGCGTTGCGACGGCCGGTGGTGTTGACCTGGACGCTGGCGCCGTTGATGCCGTTGCGCCAGTTGGCAAGCTGGGAGTAGAAGACGGTGCCGGGGATGCCGGTGGTGGGGTGGATCACGTCTGATGGGGACTAGGCGAAGTTGGTGTGGAACTCGTAGCCGCGGCCGGCGGGGCGGCGCTGCTCGTACGTGGGGAGGGTCCCCATGTTGTTGATGGTGCGAACTGCCTGGGCGTGGACGTCCGAGGCGATCGCGGCGAAGGACGTGGCGGCTGCGAGTAGGGCGGTGGTGCGGGCGTTCATGTGAGACTCTCCTCTATGTTCGGCTTCGCTGCTCCGGAACCCTCCGAGCCTGCGAGATCCGTCGAGTGCAGAACGGCGATGGAGCACTTTGCTCACGCGAAAGGTGACTAGAGTTCGGTGTCGGGTGGAGCCCGATTCTCAGGAGTTGAACCCATGAAGCGTGCGGCGTTGACGACGGTTGCGGCGGCGGCATTGATGATGTCGGGGTGCGAGTTCTTGCCGGTGATTGACAACGGTCCTTCGAACCCGACGCCGTCTCCGAGTCCAGCTCCCGCGCCGTCGCCGGGCCAATCACCTGGCGGGAACGCGCCGAGCGCGCCGCAGCCGCAGAAGGGCGAAGTGACGGGGAGCGCGATGTTGAAGGTGAAGATGGCGGTCCCGTCGAACGGCGAGTTGGTCGTCGAGCTGATCGAGCTCGCGCCGCTCGTGAAGGGGAGCGATGCCACGGAGCCCAAGCGTCTGGGTGACGTGCGCATTCCGACGAAGGGCAAGAGCGGGCCGTGGTCGTACGCGATCCCGTACGACAAGGCGAAGGTCGATCCCGCCAAGCTTTACGGGGTTCAGGCGAAGATCCTGGTGGGGGACCAACTGGTCTTCAAGTCGCTCAAGGCTTCGCTCGTGCTCACGAACGGCAAGGACGCGCGCACGGACGTGAATCTGGTTCCGGCGAACTGAGCAAGCCGGCCGACGCCAGGCGGTTCACATGAGGTCGCGGAGGAGCGGCGCGAGGGTTCGCAGGGTGGCGCGGCTCTTGGCGGCGTTGTCGAGCGCTGCCGCGAGAGCTGCCGCGTCTGGAGAGTTAGCGCGTCCGGCCTGCACGGAGGAGAGTGCGGCCGACACCGCGCGGATCACCTCGCCCGCGGAGTGTTGGAGGTGAGGGGCGACGAGCGGCGCGGCGGCGGTGCGGACCTGGAACGCGGCGATGGCGAGTTTCGCGGCGGCGTTGTGCGTCTGGAGTCGAAGGGCGTGTCGCAGCATGAACCGTGCGGCGAAGGAGAGGGTCGCGCCGAGCCATGACTGATCGGGCGCGGCGAGGAAGGACAGCGGGCTCGGGTGCGCCGACGCGAGCGTTGGCGAGAGATCGTCGCGTCCGCTGATCCGGCACCACTGATCGAGCATCGAGTTGAACGCTCCGCCGGTTTCAATGTCGGGGAATGCGGTCTGCGTTCCGGCCTCCGTCCTGGTCGGAGCTGATTGCGGCAGGTGGCAGACCGGACAGACGAGTTCGCCGGCAGGCCCGGGGATCCGCGTCGAAGAGAGCGAAGGGAGCGGGGATGCGCACCAGACGCAGGCAGACGGGGTCGGGCGGTGGGAGTGGGCGTGTCCGGGGTTCTGCTGTGGGCGTGGGTGTTCGAGCGGGATCGCGGGAGGAGGGGGAGGTGGAGTTGAAACGGGCGTGCGAAGTGGAGGTGTTGGAAGGGGCGCGGGGGTGGGACGCAGGTCCTTTGGCTCGGCGAGCGTCTGCATGTAGCGATCGGGTGAGGGGATCCGCTCGATGAACGCGGTCTTGGGGCGTCCGGCGAGGATGACGAAGGAAAACGCGGCGGCTCCAGGTTGATCCGGAGGGCCGAGTTGAACGTCGTCGTCGGACGAGAGTTGGGTGGGGGCGGTCAGGCGGGTGCCGTTGACCAGCGTTCCGTTCCTCGATCCACCAGGTGCCGGCCTGGAGAAAGAGCCTGGAGTGGCGCGAAGAGGTGAGGAAATCGGCGGTTGGGTCCAGAGGAATCTGGCAGTCATGAGATCGGCCGATGACGATGCTGGGCTGTTCGGCGGCGAACTCGAGGCCCGCGAGACTTCCCGCGGTGAAGCGGAGTCGAGGGATCGAGAGGTCGGGCTGCGGTGGAGCGTCGGGTTGAGGGAGAGAAGAACTCGGCATCGGAGGCCTCGGTTGCGGGGTGGAGATCGGGAGCTACTTTGATTCGAGCTGCTGGCGCCAGTGTTTGCTTCGCTCTCGCTGGCGTGTATCGGCCTCGTCGTGAAGGAGTTCGAGGACGAGGTCTGCGCGAGGGCCGTAGCTCATGCCGCCCATTCCGAGGCGGGTGCCTTGGTTGTTGGTTCCGAGCGTGTTCATGGCGCTGATCAGGCCAACGACTTCTCCGTGCTTGTTGAAGACGGGTGACCCGGAGCCGCCGCCGCTGACGTTGATGGTGTAGCCGAGCAGGATGCGGTCGTCAGGGTTGTCGCTGCTGCCGAGGAAGGCGTTTGTGGCCCTGCGGACTGTGCCGGTTTCGGAGTTGGGTTTAGGAGCCTTCCAGTCGAGGCCGCCGCCGACGACGCCCTCTTGGGGGTACCCGAGGAACGCGATCTCGTCGCCGCCGCCGAGTTGGCGGATCGTGGATTCGGGCGCGATGCTTAGGCGTTTGATGCGGCTTGAGTATCTCCGGGCGTCTTCGGGGTCGATGCGCATGATCGCGACGTCGCAGGGGTTGACGAGCACCGAATCGAGCTTTCCGGCGTTGATGGCGCGTTCGAGAAGCTCGGCGAACTCTTCGTAACCAGGGTGGATGCGAACCTCCACGATGCGGATCCGGATGGGGTCGGGTCCGACACCGACGGCGATGGAGGTCTGACCTTGTTTGATCGATTCCGCGTGGGGAAGAGCGACGTGCGCGTTGGTTGCCAACCACTCGTCGCTGATGGCCCAGGCGGTGCCGGTTGACCCGTCATCGCGCTGCATGGCGAGCGTTGCGAAGAGCGAGGGCTCGACCTTGGCCATCACGTTCTTCCACTGCGGATCGGTCCCGCCCCGGCTGAAGAAGACCACGAGGACGACGAGAGCGAGCGCGGAGCCTAGCACGGCGACGATGGTTGACGAGCGAGACCGCTCCTTCTTGATGGCCTCGTTCATGAGGCCGACGAAGGTGTTCTGCCCGATGGACCGGCGTTGATCTGCGGGTTGGGAGGGCTGGGCGAGTCTTTGGTTTCCCGCGGCGAAGGCGGCTTCGTCTGGGTGCGGCGAAGCGGGCGGGCTGGGCGCGGGCGTCGGGTTGGGCGGGGCCGCCCGTGGCGCGGGTATCTGCGTCGGAGGAGCGGGAGGCGGTGCCTGGGCAGGAACTGGGCGACCGTCGAAGCCTTTGAGCGGGATTGGTGACTGCGCCACGGGGGAGACCGGGATCGGTGCGGGCGGTGATACAGGCGCGGGCGGTGGCTGAGCCGGGCTGAAGAACTGGCGGTTGGAGTGTTGGACGGTGACAGGGATATCCGCGGTGACGTCCTGGGGAACGAGCGTTGGGGGAGGCGGGGGAGGTGGAGCGGGCGGGGCCTCAACGGTGAACTCTGGGCCGGTTTCGCCGAGGGTGATCCGATCGCCGGGACGTACGACGGTGGGCTCGGCGATCCTCAGGCCGTTCATGTACGTCCCGTTGCGGGACTGCAAGTCACGGAGGATCACCTCGGATCCTTCGAGCCGGACCTCGGCGTGGTTTCCCGAGACTTGGGTTGACTCGGTGAAGACGACGGCGTTGTTGGGGCGACGGCCGATGGTGATGACTTCGCTGTCGGTCTCGAAGGTGGTGCCGGTGAACTCGCTGCGTCGAAGGTGTGTGAGGACGAGTTTGAAGGGCATTGGGTTTGACTCAAGGGGCGTCGCGGAGATGGGGTCGAAGGGCGGGGGGTTACTCGGAGAGCATGCCGAGTTCGACGAGGGTTGTTCCGAGCTCTCGGAGTTCGCGCTGGGCGCGGACGAGATCCGCCCGCTGCGAGGGCGTCAGCGATTTGATGATGTCCGAGGTCGACGCGGGCCACCACTTCATCTCCCAGTCGGGCCGGTCGTTGTCCTCGTGCGAAACCACCGCGAGGAGCTGGACGAGTCCGTCGTCGTTGTCGGAGAGTGCTCCGGACTGTTTGAGCTCATTCAGCGACATGGGGCGGCTCTTGCTCGTCGTCTGGCTCTTGGGCTGCCAGTATCCGTGGGCGAGGAAGGGGGCGAGGAGCTCGGAGACCTCTTTGGTCTTGCAGCGATCGACAAGTGTCGCGGGCTGCGGCGGGGCATCTTTTCCGCGGGGCGAGGTGCCGTTGACCCCCGTTCCCGGAGCGGGGGACGGAGTCGCTGGCCTCGCGTCTGCGCCGCAGTCTCGCTTGAGAACGGCGACGGAGGGGAGATGACCCTTGTCCGCGGCGAGACGGATCAGTTCGCACCAGGTCATGTTGCCTTGGAGCTTGGCCTGCCCGTACTTCGCGTACAAGGCCAGCACGTGGAGAGCCCGGCCGGTGCCGGGTGCGCGTGCAAGCGATTCGACCTCGCTGACGAAGTGGTCGTCAACAGGCCGGGAATCGTCGGAGGCGGCCTTGAGTTCCATCATCGCGAGGCGCAGTCGGCAGTTCGGGTTGTTCGCGGCCTTGCCGAACTGGTACTGCGTAAGCATCCTGTCGATTCGCACCTGCGATTCGGTCTTCGCGCCCGACGTCACGGTCTCTCGCTCGCGGTCGGAGAGTGGGATCCGATCGCCGAGGTAGTTGAGACAGTCACCCATCCAGAAGTACGCCTCGCTGACGTCCGGCTCGGCCCTTGATCGCTGGGCGCGCCGGAGTGCCTCGTTGCACTGGGCGAGGAAACCGACAAGGTCCTGGACGACGGGACGATCAATCTCGTCATAGGTGACGCCGGACTCGAGACGAAGGAGCGTTGCGAACGCTGATCCGGCACCGTTGGGCTCGGCCTTGCGGTCGATGGCTTCGATGGACTGCTGGTACTGCGGGATGCTCCGAGCTCGCTCGGCCAAGGGGACGGACTGGCGGAGGTCCCGGAGGATCGCGTCCGCGACGGGGGCGAACCTGGTGGCCTGCACCCGCTGGTCCACCGCGGCTTGCGCCAGGCGAGAGAGCGCGGGTTCCCAGGACGCGGGGTCGCCGGGACGGGCGGCCTCTCGGGCGGCCGGGGCAAGGCAGAGGGACGCTTCCCCGACGCCCGAGTCTGCGAGCGCGTTCAGCGGAGCTTTGCACGCCGCGAACGCGGCGGACCACGTTGATTCTGGGGTTCCGCAGGCGGCGTGGAAGGCCGACACGACGCGGTCCGCGGCTTGTTGCCACTCATCGGGCGGGACCACGTTCGGGTTGCGTGCTGAGTAGACGAGAGCCAGCACGCTCGCCCACCCTTCCGGGCGTGACGAAGCCTGAGATCGGGTCCTGACCTCGGCCAGCAGGAGCGCGGCCCAGCTAGAGCCCGACTTCTGGAGCTGATCGAGAAGCGCTTCGAGCGTCGGAATCGCGGTGAGGCGGGCTGAGGGATCTGGGGTTGAGGCGTAGAAGTGGCCGAGTACAAAGTCGGCAACGGGCACGATGTCGGTGACTCTGTCGATCCCAACCTCGGTGGCGGCGCTCTGGAGGCGGGTCAGGGCTTTGGCCCACTGAGGAGCGGAGGCCGAACTGGCCTCGTGCTCTGCCCAAAGCAGCCCGGCGAGGACAACACCCTTGTCGCTCCACGCGTCCAGTCGCGGCGGGAGAGTCGGGAACTTGGACAGCCGCAACTCGGGGGACGGGTAGCGTGATCGGAGGCCCTTGAGCACATCGTTCGCGGTCGCAAGCGCCCCGTCCGCGGGGGGCTGCGAGGAGGTGAGCCAGCGATCGAGTTGATCGAGCAACGACGCCCACGCGGAGCCGTCCCCCGCGGGGAGTGAGGAGGCGAGCGAGGCGGCGCGGAGCCGGGCGGCGGCGTCGCACCCTCTCTTGGCGAGATCGGCAAGGTCGGCGAGGTGAGGCCCGACGATCGGCTGCTGCTGGGCTTGGGTGGGGCTCACGCTGCGGAACGCCTGGATTGCGCGGTCGGAGAGTTCCAGGAGCGGCTTGGTCTGGGTCGATTCCTGCCGACTCGCTTCGCCGAGATGACCGAACATCGGGCCCCATTCGGCGGCTTGGAGAGAGGCTTCGGCTTGCTTGAGCATGGAGGAGCCAGGTGACGCCAGCGTGGCTGCCGCGCCGGGTCCCACTGGATCGACCGCTTCTCCGGCGCTCTCAACCTCCGGCTTGGCGAGACCCTTGTCGCCACCGCGGCTGAAGAACATAAAGGCCGCGGCCGAGACAGCGAGTATCGCCACCAGGCTCGCGGCGACCGCGAGGCCGCGCCGGGAGGCGGGCTTGGGTTGGGTGGGGATCGGGCGGGTGGGACTCGGTTGGGAAAGCGGGCGTGCAAGCTCGGAAGCGGTGGCGATCGCGGTGCGTGGGATGGGAGCTGCGCGCTCGTCGATGGTCTGAACATACTCGCCGCCGCGGGTCATCGTCTGGGCGACGACACCGGGAGTCACTGTGATCTCCGAGAGCGAGTGTCGGATTTCTGTGATGATCTCCTTGGAGGGAGGGACCGATTGCACCGACTCGGGGTTCGCGATGGTCGCGTGGGGGTCGGTGAGGTTGACGGGGCCGCCCATGGAGTCGAGTGCCGCCCTGATCTGCGTCGCGAACTCGCCGGCGGAGGAGAAACGCTGGTTCGGGTCCTTGGCGGTCGCGACGGATACGAGGCGTTGGAAGGATGGTGGTAGATCGACGCCCCACTCGGAGGGAGGCGGGAATCCGGCGATCACCTGCCGCATGATTTGGGGGATGGACTTTCCGTCGATCGCATTGCGGCCCGTGACGAGGTAGAAGAGGGTTGCGCCCAGGGCGTAGAGGTCCGTGCGGGGAACAACCTCGCTGGCACCCTCGAACTGCTCGGGGGCCATGTAGGGCGGGGTCCCGATGATGGCATCGGCCTCACTGACGAAGGAATGAACCCCGACTTCGGTCTTGGCGATGCCGAGGTCGGAGAGTTTGACCTTGCCGGACTTGGAGATGAGGATGTTGCCGGGTTTGATGTCCCGGTGGATGACGCCGCGGTCGTGCATGGCCTGCAGGCCTTCGGCGACGGCCAGTGCGACCGTGCAAGCCTCTGCCGGGGAGAGGGGGCCACGGCGGGCGACCCGCTGCTCGGCGCTTTCTCCGTCGACGTACTCCATCACGATGTAGTGGAGTCCGTAGCGTTCTTCGACGTCGTAGATCCAGATGAGGTTGGGGTGCTTGACCTCTGCGATGAGGAGGGCTTCGCGTCGGAACCGCGCGACGGCGGCGTCTGCGCCCCTGCCGCCGACTGGCTTGAGGCATTTGACGGCGACGTCGGTTAGGAGTTTGACATGGCGGGCCAGGTAGACGGCACCGATTCCTCCTTCGCCGAGCTTTCGGTAGAGGACACAGGGCTCCAGCACCTTGAAACCGAGGCGGGTAGGAACTGATTGCAGGAGTCCATCTTGTAGCACGTGGCTCGACATTGCGGTTCTCCGAACACGAGAGCGCCGAAACACGGCAATCCCTGCACGATCCCGGTCTGCGAACGCGGTCCCAACCCGGGGGGCAGTATATTGGGCTGGCGAGGCGTTCCAGATTCGAGTGCCGGCGGTAGGGCTAACCGGCTGTTGCCGAACAGAGGCCGCCGCGGCTAGACTGGGGGCGATCATCGGAGCTGGGGGCTTGCGCCGTCCACCTGGTCGGACCGCTGGTGAAATTCTTGCAGTCAGGTCGGGGAATGGTCGCTTGGAGTTTTGGCAGCCGGTCGGATTCGGGCTCATCTCGTCTCGGGCCGGAGCGGGGCGGGGTGCCGCGGAGGGGTCGAATCGGGGCTTGTTGCAACGGAGCTTCATCATGAAACGTGCGCACACTCGGTTTCACAACGTATCGGGCCTGATGGTGGGAGCGACGATCGCGGGGTTGCTCGTTCAGGGCTGCGAGGGGATGAACAAGCTGGAGTCCGGGCTCATGGGCGGCGGGATCGGTGCCGCGGGCGGCGCTGGTGTCGGCTACCTGATCGCGGGCGAGCGGGGTGCCGTGATCGGCGGGCTGATCGGGGCCGCGACGGGTGCCGCGATCGGCGTGGCGGTCTTCAATGCAAAGCAGCGACGGGCCGAAGAGGCTGAGAAGCAGCGGGCCGAGGCGGCGGCGAGGGAAATCACGGCCAAGATGTCCGAGACCGAAGACGGGCGTAAGGCCCTCGACCAGATGCAGCGGGACAACCGAAAGCTTGCGGTGAAAGACGTGAAAACCGGCGACCATCTGATCGTGGACCCGGTGGAGTGCAAGGTCGTGACGGACAGCAAGACGGGCGACGCTGTGGCTTACACGCTCGATGAGCCCTCGAAGCAGTCGGTGCAGAAGCAGGCGGCGTCAGGCCGCTCCGCGGTGGGGAAGCTGGACGAGCACGACGTGATCTTTGTCTCACCCGCGGCGGGGACGTAAGCGCTCGGCTGAGGGAGGCGCAGATGAACTTGCCCGCGAACCTTCAGCGGTTGCTGTGGGGTTTCGGCGGCCCGGCTTTGTGGGCGGTCGGGATCGCGACAGTGACCTTCGGTGGCCACCTGTTGGTTTCGCTGCTCGGGGTGGGCGTCGCGTTCCTTGGCATGGCTTTGTGGGCGTGGTTTGTGCATTCGGCATGGAGCGCGGTCTGCGACGGGAAGGGCTCGGTGTCGCCTGAAGCCGCGGCGATGATCATGATGGTGCCCGTGGCGAATGCGTACTGGATCCACAGGGCGATCCGTGGCTATCCCCGCGAACACAACTGTTCGCTGTCGAGACAGGGGGTGCCGCTCCCCAGACTTGAGGCGGGTCCGGCGTGGTGGTGCGCGTTGCTGTATGGCGTGAGCTACGTGCCGTACTTCGGATTGCTGCCGGCCGCGGCGAACATTGTCGTCGGGGGGTGGGTGGTGCTCACCGTGTGCGAATCGATGGAGCGGCTGGCCGCCGCGTCGGCTGTGGGCCTGAGCGCGACTGGTGGCGTCGCGCGGCTCTCTCCGTTTGGCGCGTCGAGGTGAGGATGCGGGGAAGGCCGGGTTGCCGGTTGACTCACTCGAAGTTGAGATGAAGCCCGGATTCATCGATGAACCGGCGTAGCCTCGCCTTCGCGAACTTCCAATCGCTGAACACGACGCGTTCGCTGCACCCGAGCGCCTTCGCGATCTGGGCCATCGAGAGTCCTTGGATCACCCGCAACTTCACGACGGCGGCCATTCGGTCGTCTTCCACGGCGAGGGAATCGAGCGCCTCGGACAGCTGAACGATTTCCTCGGGCGTGAGTTCGGGGGCCGAACTGTGGTCGTGTACGGAGGCTTCGTCGAGCGAGAGCTTGGGGCCAAGCCCGCCGCCGCGCTTGACGCGGTTGCGGGATCGGGCGTGCTCGATGAGGAGCCGACCGAGTGTGGTGGCGGCAACCTGGAAGACGTGGCGGCTGTCGTTGTAAGCGGCGAGGCGTGAGTTCCTGAGGCGGAGGTAGGCTTCGTTGACGAGCGCGGTGGCTTGAAGGGTGTGGCCGGCCCGTTCTGCCGCCATGCACTGGTAGGCCATCGCGCGGAGCTCGTCCTGAACCGACTTGAACATGGCGTCGAACTGGGCGGGCGTGCAGCCGGAAGGTAGAGGATCCTGGTTGTTGTTGTCGTCAGGCACTCGGCCGATCTCCTGATCCGTCCGCCGCGCGGGGCACTCTGCTCATGATAGTCTCTCGCGCCGCCGGTCGAAGCGTGTTAGTGAACCTCGGCGGCGCGCAGCGCCTCGCGGGCGGCCCACTCTCGCCATTTGGCGGTCTCGCCGCGGAGCGAGATCTCCCGGAGGAGGCGAGGAGTCTGGGCATCCTTCCTTCCCGAGCGTATCTGCAGGCGGGCGAGGGCTTGCATCGAGGGCATGTGGTCGGCCTGGGCCTCGAGCGCCGCGGCGTACTCGGCGAGTGCTTCTTCGGTTCGGCCCGCGGACTCGAAGGTGAAGGCGAGGTTCATCCGCGGGTCCGGGTGCCCAGGCATGAGTTTCTTTGCCTGCTCGAACTCCGCCGCGGCTTCGTAGAGCCGCCCCTGCGCGAGGAAGGTTGCGCCGAGGTTGTTGTGCGCGGGGCCGCAATATGGGTCCGCGGCGAGTGCGCGGCGGAGAAGCGATTCGGTCTCGGCGGGGTTCGAGCTCTCCGCGGCGGCGCGCGTGAGGCGGTCCGCCTCCCCGGGGTTTCGGATACCGGGCGCGCCATCGGTGGTTCGCGTCTGCACCGTGGAGCTCGCGCAGGCCGGGAGTAGAACGATGAGAGGGACGAGGAGCGAAACGCATCTCACGGCTTGGGGCTCCCGTCGTCAACATAGATGGATTCGATCGTGAGTTCGGCGCGGATGGGGTGATCGACGCGGCCGGGCTCGTCTTGGAGGGGCGCCAACCTGATGGAGGCGACCGTCCACTCTGGGGAAGATCGGCTCCAGACTGTGAGGAACGCGCCGAGCCGGGGGAGGGTCATCGGCTCGAGCGCAAGGCGAGCGGTCTGCCGGAAGAGGGGGCCGCCGACTTGGGAGAGCGGCACCGCCTGAGGATCGGGAGCGAGCGAGCGCAGAGCCGAGGCGTCGACGCCGGCCTCCGCGAGCGCGTCTGTCACGCGAGATGCGAGACCCGGTTGGGGGCGAGGACCGGAAGAGACGGGGGAGGACGCCGATTGCAGCAGTTGCAGCTCGGCGGCGTCGCGCGTCACCGCGGCGAGTTGCTCGCGTGCTCGGGCGTGCTGTTCTGTCGCGGTGCGGAACTTCACCAGCGCGGGCGCAACCAGAGCGACGGCGAGGGTGCAGGCGACGAGAGACTTCATCTGGAGGTGCCTCCCGATGGAACGTAGCGGAGCGAGATTCGCGTTGTCCGGTCGCCCGCGACGAGGTTCGGCTCCTCCAGGGTCCAGCCTTCGGGCGATTCGAAAGTCGGGATCGCGTCGCGGACGGAGGTGTTGCCGAGTTCGAAAGCGATGGTCATTTCCGATGGGTTCACAGAGATGATTTGCGTGTCGACGGGGCCGACGTCGGTGGGCCAGCGCGAGAGCAGAGACGCGAGCGCGGCGGAGGCATCGAAGCGCGTGACGGTCGCTGCGCCGTGGGCGGCGCGGAGGCGGGCGAGTTCCTGTGCGAGCTGCGAGGTGTCGAGTTGCAGTTCTGAGAGGAGCGTTGCCGCCGCGGTGTCGGCCGCGCGGGCCGCGTCAAGGGTTGATTGGGTTCGCGCGTGGAAGCCGTTGGCGAGGATCGCGGCGAGCGCGAGGACTGCGAGGGTCACGATCCAGGAGCGCAGCGACCGGTTGGAACGGAGAGCGGGGTGCTCGAACTCGCCGACTCGCAGGTTGAGCCGACCGAGCAGCGCCGTCCGGGATGCCTCGTCGAGATCCGCGAGCTCGGGCAGATCGGGGAGCGCATCGGGGTGGAGCCGAGTGGAGTGATCGGAGAGGGGGATCGAGTGGCGCGGAACTCCGCAGGCGATGGTGCGATCTTGATCGATGGGTGCGGTGACAACGAAGAGCGAATCAAGATGCGCGGGCACGAGGTCTGAAAATGCCGCGAGGTGTGGCTCCGCGTCCGGTCGTCCGGAGTGTGTGGGGGCGCGGGTGGGTTCGCCGAGCACGGCCCAGAAGAGGTCCGCGGCCGGAAGTGTCGGGACCGCAGTGCTCATCGGCTGTATCCCGAGGGGTTGAGGGGGAGCACGGTGATTGACGAACCAGCGGAGAGCGTGACGCCGAGCGGATCGATGGCGGTCACGGTTCGTCCGGCGATGGTGTCTCCCGGTGCGACGACTCGGACTCGGCCGGCCTCGGGGTCGTAGAGCGAGGCCAGCCATTGGCGCGGCGCTGGCTGAGTCGGGTCGGCGTGGATCCCGAGCAGTTCGATTGGGACGGGAGGTGGCGTCGGCGCGGGGGGCATGGGGATGGCGGCGGCGGTCGTGGCGGCGGGCGCGGGCGGCCAGAGCTTGGCCGCGAAGGGCGCGGCGTCGAGGAGCGGGGCGGTGGTCTGCGCGGTCGTTCCCGCGGGAGGCGGCGGGAGCGTTGGCGCGTCAAGAGGCCTGGGGGCGGGGGGGTTGAAGGCCCAGACGGCTGCCGCCGCGAGGATCGTGGCGGAAAGTCCCGCGAGGACCAGCGTCGCTCGCCGGGACGCGTGCACGTCTGGGTGGAGCGTCGTCATACGGGGATCTCCACGCCGGAGATGATGCGTTCGACTTCTTGGGAAGTGGTGCGGCCGGCCGAGACGAGGTCGCGCCCCGCTTTCGCGAGCGTTTGCAGACCGGCTTCCGCGGCCGCGCGTGTGAGCGAGGCGGTGGGGGCGCGGGCCGCGACGAGTTCGCGCAGGGTGTCGCTGAGCACGAGGAGTTCGAAGAGCCCGGTCCGTCCGTAGTAACCGGTGGAGAGGCAATCGGCGCAGCCGCGGCCGGCGCAGGGAGCGTGGAGTGTGCGGACGAGGCGCTGCGCGAGCACGGCGAGGAGCGAGGTGCTGACGAGGAATGGCTCGACCGCGAGGTCGACGAGGCGAGCGACGGCGCTGGGCGCGTCGCCCGTGTGGAGGGTCGAGAGCACCAGGTGACCTGTGAGGCTGGCCTGAACGGCGATGCGAGCGGTTTCTTCGTCGCGGATCTCGCCGATCATGATGACATCGGGGTCTTGGCGGAGGATGTGGCGGAGGCCGGAAGCGAAGGTGACGCCGCGTTTGGGGTTGACCTGCGTCTGGCTGATCGCGAAACCCGAGGTGGCGAGGTCGTACTCGACCGGGTCTTCGATCGTCATGATGTTGAACTCGCATCCGCGTGCGTGCGTGCTGTTGGCGCGGGTGAGCCAGGCGAGTGATGCGTAGAGGGTGGTGCTCTTTCCGGATCCGGTGGGGCCGCTGATGAGCACGATGCCGCTGTCTCGCGCGATCTGCGCGCGGAACGATTCGTCAACGGCCAGGGGCATGCCGAGCGCGGCGAAGCTCAGTTCCTGCGGGGATCGGGCGGAGTCGAGGAGCCGGATGACAACGCGCTCGCCGTAGGTGGTGGGGAGTGTGCTGATGCGCAGGTCGACGCGCCGAGCGCCGATCGCAACACCGGCGCGGCCGTCTTGGGGCGCACGCTGCTCGGCGACGTTGAGATTTGCCATGACCTTGACCCGGCTCACGAGCGCTGCGGCCGCGGCAGCGGGGAGTTCACGCACGGTGTGGAGCACGCCGTCGAGGCGGAAACGCACGAGGAGCCGGTCGTTGAGCGGTTGGAGGTGGAGGTCGCTCGCGCGGTGCTGCAGGGCCTGGAAGAGGAGGAGGTCGACGAGTCGGACCGCGGGGGCCTTGCCTTGGGTGGAGAGGAGGTCTGCGTCGCGCAGCAGGCTTTCGATGTCGAGGTCGGGGTCTGTGCCCGGGTTGGTTTCGAGCGAGCGGAGTGAGGTGTCGTCGTCACGCTGACCAGCGGCGTACGCGAGGTCGATGAGCGAGGCGAGCGAGGCGGGGTCGGCGGGTTGGCACTCGACGCTGTGCGCTTGCAACGCGGTGCGCGTGTTCCAGATCGCCGCGGGCGGGGTGCGGTCGGTGGTGTAGAGCAGCTCGGTGTTGTCTCGGCGGCCCCGGCTGAGGATGAGGTGTCGGCGTGCGAACTCGTGAGGGATTTTCGCGAGGAACTCCGCAGAGGGCACGGCGGCGGGGTCGGGTGCTGTCGAGGGCGGGAGGCTCACCTGATGACCTGTGGGAGAACTTGCGGGGTGTTGTCGTCAAAGTGCACGGCTTCGCGAGCGGGCCGAGAGATGTACTTGAGATCTTCGAAGCCGTCGTGGCGCAGGATGTCGGGCCGGATGAAGACGAAGAACCGGGTGCGGCTGCCCGAGATGCTCCGGTTCTTGAAGAGGTTCCCGAGCACGGGGATGCGTCCGAGCAGCGGGACGCGGGACTCTCCGTCGGAATCGCCGACGAGTTCGAGGCCGCCAACGACGACGGTGTGTCCGTCGGGGATGGTCGCGACGCTGTCGACGGAGTTTTCCTGCTTGGGCGGCGGGAGCCCCGCGGTTGTGGGTGAACCCACGAAGCTCGAGAGTTTGATGGAGTAGGTGAGGACGAGGTGGTCGGCGCGGGCGATCTGGGGTTTGACGGAGATCGTGGTGCCGGCCGATTCGGCGCCGCCGTAGCTGAAGGTGGTGTCGTTGCTCCCGGTGCGGGTCTGTGTTTGGACAGGCTGCTGGAGCGTGGAGGAGAAGACCGCCTGCTGATTGTTCGTGACCAGCACCTTGGGGTTGCTGATGGAGTTGCCCTTGTTCACCGATTCGAGAGCCTTGAGCACCACGCTGAACTCGCCGGGATTGAGCACCGCTCCGGTGAAACCGGCCGAGTCCGGGACGGTGCGGCCGCCCGTGCCGGGCGACGACAGGCCGAAGAGCGAAGCGAGGCGCGTCGCGGCGTTGTCGAGCTTGCCGAGCCGCTCGAGTTCGACACCGAAGCTGAGCGAGTCCGAGTCGGTCATGCTGACGAGCATGACGTCGAGCATCACTTGGGGCTGGCGCACGTCGAGCACGCGCAGGAGTTCTTCGAGACGGCTCAGCCGACCCGGCGGTCCGACGGCGACGAGGGTGTTCGTTGCTTCGTCGGCGGTGAGTCGCAGCTCCGGCGCGGCGGCGGGTGCGCGGGGTGCTGAGTCACCCCTCTCTTGCGAGGCTGGCGCGGCGGAGCGAGGCGGGGGCGTCCTCTGCGATGCTCCGTTGCTCACCAGGTCGCGGTCGTTCGCGGGCGCGGTGTCGAGCACGCCTGAATCCATCAACGAGTTGAGCGTGTCGAGCACTTCCGCGACCGGGCGGTGCTTGATCTCGAAGGCACGCATCGGTGTCGCGACGTCTTCGACCTTTTTCAGTCTTTCAAGGAACGCGACGACCTCGGCGTGCCGCGATGGGGTGGCGGTGATCACCAGGCTGCCGGTCAGCGGATCCGGCACGAGCTTCCAGCGATCATCTCCGGTGTCGATCGTGCGTGACAGGAGTTCGCCGACTTCCTCGGCCGAGAATCGATCGAGCGGGTACGTCACGGTGGTCGCGGGTTCGCGTGTGTCGAGTCTCTGCAGCAGCGCGAGCCAGGGATCGGGAGAGGATGCGACGATGAGGATGGACTCTCCCGAGGGCGAGGGGACGAGTTCGCCTCTGTACTTGGCTCCCGAGGCTGACTCTTGTTTGCTCGCGATCTGCGTCGCGAGCGCGGAGAGGGTCTCGGCCGAGAGATGGGTGGGTTTGTACTCACCGATCGGCACGGGCGGAGTGCCCGTGTCCAATCGGGCCGTCAGGTCCTTCATCTGCGCGAGGCGGGGAGTCAGGTCGGAGACGAGCAGCGCGGCTCCGGGCATCCCTTTCGCGCCGCCGGACATCTCGGCGACTTGCCCGCCTGGTTTCGAAAGCAGGGCGCGGAGGGCGTCGGCCAGTTCCCTCGACGAGATCGAACTGGTGGTGATGAGAATCGTCTGAAAGCCGGCGATGCCGTCCGACTCCTCGGGCTCGATCCGCGCGAGCGCCGCGGCTTGCTCGATCCTTACCACGCTGAGCACGGCGCTGCCGGGGAGCTGCACCGAGGTGAAGCCGCGCGAGGCGAGCACCCGGTTGACGACCGACCAGAGTTCCTGATCGGGTATGGCCTGTGGAGTCCGGAGCGTCACCGCGCCCTTGACTTGCTGCGGGTCGTACTCGACACCGAGTCCCAGCCGCTCGGAAGCGAGGTCGATCAAGCGGCCGAGTTCGATTTGTCCCGCGAGCGACGTGGATGCGTTGCTTGGCGCGGGGGTCGGTAGGGTCGTCTGGGCGATTGCGGCTTGCGACGTCCACCCGATCACGAGTGCACAACCACCGATGGTCAGTCGGTTCCCTTCCATGGGGGGGAGCGTAACGCAGGTCGGGGAGTTTCTGCAAGGGAACGCGGTGGTCGCGGCCGGGGGCGTGTCGGGCTGGCGGTTGGCGGGCCTGTGATACGCGGGTTCTAGGACGCAACGGGGTCGCTCCCCGCGCGCCGTGTACACTCGGGAGATGACACCTCGCCCATACGTGCTCGCGGAAACGAACTGGAAAACGGTGAGCGAGACCCGGTACGAGGTCGCGGTCTTGCCGTGGGGTGCCACCGAGGTGCACAACTTCCATTTGCCGTACGGGACCGACACCATGCAGGTCGAGGCCGTCGCGCGGGAAGCGGCGCGGATTGCGTGGGAGGCCGGAGCGCGGGTGGTGGTGCTGCCGGCGGTTGCGTTCGGTGTGCAGACGGGGCAGCTTGATATCCCGCTGTGCATCAACATGAACCCGAGCACACAGCTCGCGGTGCTAAGGGATGTGGCGGACTCGCTCGCGGGACAGGGGATCAAGAAGCTGGTGATCCTGAACGGGCACGGTGGGAACGACTTTCGAGCGATGATCCGAGAGCTGACGCCGCGGACGCCCGTGATGCTCTGTGCCATCAACTGGTACCAGGTTGAGGACGGGAAGCTGTACTTCGCGGCCCCGGGTGACCACGCCGGAGAGCTCGAAACCAGCGTGATGCAGCACGTGGCGCCGGGCCTGGTTCGGCCTCTGTCGGAGGCTGGGGATGGGAGCGAGCGGAAGCTCCGGATGGCGGGATTTCGGGAGGGTTGGGCGTGGACGCCGCGGCGGTGGAGAAGTGCCTCCGCGGACACCGGCATCGGTGACCCTCGTGCTGCCAGTGCCGAGAAGGGGGAGCGGTTTGTGGCCGCGGTGGGCCTGAAGGTCGGTGCGTTTCTCGCGGAGTTCGCGCGGGCGGATCCTTCGGACATGTATGAGCGATAGCGAGTCGTGCGGGGGCACGATCCGTTCCCCCTATCCCGGGTGTTGCGTCCGCTGTGACTCGCGCGCCGCACTCGTACGATCGGAGCCTGGGTCGCGTCGCGCGGGTGTGGGCGGGTGAAATCTCGCGTGTTGAGATCGTGTGAAGGCATACTCGTCGCCTCTGGCTTGAGTGGCGGCCGGACCGTGCCGAGAAAGCTCACACGCGCATCCGCTGCGGTGAGGAGCTTCGCCCATGAACCAAAACCCTTCCGGAACCGCCGACACGGGTGAACCGTCGCGGACGCCAAATGACCGGGGGCCGGGAGCGGCGGAGCAGTCGACGGGGATCTGGAACGGACGGAGGGCCTTGGTGCTCGCGGGAGCGTTGATGCTGGGGTTGGCATTCCTGGGAATGCAGAGCGTCGGAACGAGCGTCCATGATGTTCCGCTACGTGTGGCGATCAGCCCCTGGCCGGGATACGAGTTCGCCAGGCTTGCGGTCGCGAAGGGGTTTTTCGAACAGGAAGGGGTCCGCGTCCAGTTGGTACAGACCTCCTCGTTGGATGACAGCAGGCGGGCGTACGAGCGGGGGCAGGTGGATGGGATGTTCGGCACGATCGTGGAGTTGCTGGTAGCGCGGCGCAGAGCGGGGCTTGAGTCTGAGGTGGCGCTGGTCGTGGACTGCTCAGACGGTGCGGACGTCATTTTGGCGAAGAGCGAGATCACCCGGGTTGTCGACCTTCGGGGGAAACGGGTGGCCGTCGAGCCCGCTTCGCTCAACCTCGTCCTGCTTTCGCATGCGCTCGGCACCGAGGGACTCAGCCTCGCAGATGTCCGACTGGTGCAGATGCCGTCGCTGGAGATGCGACGGGCGTTCGAATCCGGTGAGGTCGACGCCGCGGTCTGCTATCCGCCGACGTCGATCGAGATCGGGAAACTCGCGGGGACGACGCGGGTGTTCAGTACTTCGCAGGTCCCCGGGCTCATCGCCGACGTGCTGCTTTTCGAACAAGGGGCGTCGCTGGCGCGTGCCG
>JBMOHX010000033.1:0-18506 GCA_049317625.1 Phycisphaerales bacterium | reverse complement strand
GTACAGACTCTGGTACCCACGCTCCGTGATGTATCCCAACTCGCGGGCCATCAGCAGTTGAGTGTCCAGCTCGAACAAGCTCCCTCTCGCGATCTTCAGAAATCGCAAGTACTCCAAACGGCTGCCTCGCCCGAACCCTTCGGCGACATTCGACGGCACCGAAATCGCGCACCGGCAAATCTGAGACGACAAGCCGAATGCCCCGGTTCTCGGAAATGTCGCGGCTGCCTTCATCGATCGTTTCGCCAATGCAAAGCTCAACTGCCAGGCCTTCAGATCCCGATGCGACTCAATCGCACTCATTCCCCCCCCCACCGTCGCTCCGTCCCCAATGCCGAATGCCCAATGCCTAATGCCCCTCTTCCTCAATCAACTTTCGGCAACGTCAACCCCGCCTGATTCTGGTACTTCCCGCCCTTGTCCGCGTACGAGATCTCGCAGACGCGGTCGGCCTTCAGGAAGATCAACTGGGCCACGCCCTCGTTCGCGTAGACGCGCGCCGGGAGAGGCGTGGTGTTGCTGATCTCCAGGGTGACCTTGCCCTTCCACTCGGGCTCGAGCGGCGTGACGTTCACAATCAGGCCGCAGCGGGCGTAGGTGCTCTTGCCGACGCAGATCACCAGCACATCCCGCGGCACCTCGATGTACTCGACCGTCTCGCACAGCGCGAAGGAGTTCGGCGGGATAATGACGTGCCGCTTGTCCTCGGGACGCGAGCCGACCTCGACCTCGACCATCATGTCGTCGTTGAACGACTTGGGGTCGACCACCGCGATGTCGCCGCTCCGAGGGCTCGGCGTGAAGATCTTGAACCGAGTCCCCACCCGCACGTCGTAGCCGTAGCTCGAAACGCCGTAGGAGATCCGGCCCGGCCGCTTCACCGAGGCCTCGAACGGCTCGATCTTCACGTGCTCCCGGATCTGCGCATCGGACAAAACGCCCACGTGACCCACCCTTCAGCCCCACGACGAGGCCCGCTTCCACCACCCTCCGAAACCCAACACGATCCTATCATCTTCCGATCGGCGAAGCTGTTCACCCCTTCTCCGCGTCGACAAACACGCGTCACCCCCCACCAGGGGTGCTCAACTGAGTGCTGTGATGTTCGGGAACGGGCGACGCTCCAACGTATCGGACGATTCGTGAGCATACCACGACAGATTGTGGTGGCAACACCCCGGCACCACCAAACCATGGACGCCACCGCAAACAATCTCCGAACCGTGTCCGCAAGACGAGCCCTTCAGAGGGTTTAGCGTTCCGCAAAAATCTGATCCTCCGCGCCCTCTCGCTTTCGTCCAGTTTTCCACAGGCATGGGTACTTCACCCCACCGATCTGTTCGGGTGCCCAGCGTACGAAATCGGCGAAGACCCCCACTTCTGCCGCCCGGGCAGCACCCATGAGCCGGCATCTGCCGTACATTGCATCTTCTGGCGCGGAGACTTGGGCGCACCGCCCGGACGGAGCCAGTCTCGGAGGTTCGGCATGGCATTTCCCATCGCCCGGTTTGGGCAGACGGGCTGGCTGGTTGTCGCTTGTGTTGCCTGCGCGGTGGGCTTGCTGTCAACTGGTTGCGGCTCCAAGCCAAAGGCAAAGCCCCGCGCGGCGAGTGAAGTGTTGACCAATCGAGATTCGCTCGACTTGCCGACTCCGCTGCGCGGCACCGTGGGCGCCGAGGTCAACATCGGGGGTATTCAGCCGACGCTCGTCTCGGGCTACGGGTTCGTCGTGGGTCTGAAGGGAACCGGCGGCCTCGAGCTCGATGAGCGGATCGCCGCGACCATCGAACGCGAGATGGCCGCGATGGGGATCGGTCGCGACAACTTCGACGGCACACCGTTGGAAGGCACGACCCCGCGTTCGCTGCTGCGGAGCAAAGACACCGCCGTGGTGCTGGTGCAGGCGGCGATCCCTCCGGGCGCGCCCGAGGACTCGGTCTTCGACGTCTACGTCAAGGCGCTGAACGCCACCAGCCTCGAGGGTGGACGACTCTGGACCACGCAGCTGCGGCTGGGCACGGCGCAGCCGCTGGGAGGCGTGCAGGCGCGCCGGATCGGCGAGGCCCGCGGCACGATCTTCATCAACCCCTTCTCGGAATCGTCGCGGCAGGACGCCACGGTGACGCGGACGGTCGGCCGTGTGATGGGCGGAGGAACTGTCACCCAGCCCATGGGAATCGCGCTCGCCCTGTACAACGAGAGCCACGCCCGCGCCCGCTCCATCACCACCGCCATCAACAACCGCTTCCCGGTCGGACCCGGGGACCGCGGTGCGATCGCGCGGGGCCGGACCGCGGCCATGATCGAGGTCACCGTCCCGCAGCGATACCGAGAAGAGCCCGCGGCGTTCATCCAGCTCATCCGCCACGTGCGCATCGACGCCTCGGCCCCCGAGGAGGCCGCGCGGCGCTACGCCGACGGCCTGCGCGCGGAGCCGCAGTTCGCCGACGACTACGCGTGGAGTTTGGAGGCCATCGGCCACCGAGCGATCCCGTTCGCGAGGTCGCTGTATGAATGCCCCGAGGTCGTGCCGAGGTTGGCGGCGCTCCGGGCCGGGGCCCGCCTCAACGACGCGGTTGCCGCGCCGCACCTGAAGAACCTCGCGTTCACAGGCCCTGGGAGCGTGCGCACAGACGCGATCAAACTTTTGGGCGAACTGCCCTCGGGCCCGACGGTCGACGTCGCGCTTCGCGAGCTGCTGGCCGAGCAGGAGCTCACGGTGCGCGTCGCGGCGTACGAAGCACTGGCGTCGCGCGCCGAGCGAGCGATGGAGGTCAGGATCCGCGCGAACCAGCCGCGGGGCGCGACGCTCTCACCCACCATGCTCGAAGAAGTCGCGAAGTCGAGACTGCCGGCAGGCATGCTGCAGGGCGTTGAGAGAATCCCGGTGATCGCGGGGGGCTTCAAGTTCTTCCTCGACATCGTTCCCTTCGGCGAACCGCTGGTGTACGTGACGCAGCAGGGCACGCCGCGGATTGTGCTCTTCGGGTCGGACCTCTCGCTCAGCCGCACCGCGAGCGTTTCGCTGTGGAGCAACGAGCTGATGATGGAAGTTCCTGGAGGCGGAGCCGACGCTCGTATCCGGTACGTCTTCCGCCAGGGGGCCGCGCCGCTGCTCGTCTCTTCGCGCCCCAACCTGCCGGACCTGATCGCGACGCTTGCGGCGAGCATCTCCTCCGACGACCCCGAAGGGGGGTTGGACCTGACGTACTCCGAGATCGTCGCCACACTCAACGAGCTGTGCGCGGCCCGGGCCACCCCCGCGGGGTTTGCGACCGAGAGCGACCGCCTGAAGGCGAGCCTCATCGCCGCGACAGACACCGCCGCGGTGCGGGAGCGGCCCGAGACGCCCGCCGAGCGTGAGCTGATCGTGTTCCGCGCACCAGAGCGGGTAGGCGATCCAGGCCCCGAGACCAAGCCGGCTGTGGACAAGCCGTCGATTGTGCCGATCCAGCCGCCGGTCAAGGGCTCAAAGTAGATCCGACGCACGGGTTGCGCGCGGGGTCTGGGAAACATGGAAGTTCCGGCGACCCGGGGCCCTGAGGCACGATATATTCGGCATGCGCGGGCCGAGGGCCCGACATCTTGTGGTCCGGCCGCTCCGGACCACCGCAGGGACGCGCGGGGCCGGTCGCGAAAAGCGACCCCCGGCATGGAGGTTGCTCGCATGCGGTTGGCGAAGCTGACGCTGCACGGTTTCAAGTCGTTCGCCGATCGCACGGAGTTCACGTTCGACCAGCCGGTGACGGGGGTGGTCGGCCCGAACGGGTGCGGCAAGAGCAACATCGTCGACGCGATCAAGTGGGTGCTCGGCGAGCGTTCGAGCAAGAGCCTTCGCGGGCACGAGATGATCGACGTGATCTTCGCGGGCTCGGCCGCGCGCCGACCGCTGGGTCTCGCCAGCGTGACGCTCACCTTCGAGAACCCGGTGATGGAAGCGCCGCTCTTCCAGCAGGCCGCGGAGACGCCCGCGCCCGAGGTGGTTCCGGTGGCAGCGGAAAGCGCCGAGGTCGTTGAGGCTGCGCCGGTGGTTGAAGAGGGCGCAGAGGCCGCGGCTCTGATCCAGCGGCACTCGGCGCAATCCCGTCGGCGCGGGCTGCCCGTGGACGCGGACGTGGTTGAAGTCGAGCGGCGGCTGTACCGCGACGGCACCAGCAAGTACCTGATCAACGGGAAGAACGCGCGGCTGCGGGATATCCGCGAGCTGTTCCTCGACACCGGGATCGGCGCGGACGCCTACTCGATCATCGAGCAGGGCAAGGTCGACGCGATGCTGCTGGCGAGCCCGACGGAGCGGCGGACGATTTTCGAGGAAGCCGCGGGCATCGCGAAGTACAAGCAGCGGCGGATCGAGGCGCAGCGGAAACTGGACCGCGCGGAAGCGAACCTCAAGACCAGCCGTGAGCAGCTCGACAACACCGAGCGTCGGCTGCGGATTGTGCGCGGGCAGGCGGCCAAAGCCCGGAAGTTCAAGGAGCTTGACGAGAACCTGCGCGCGTGGCGCGTGGCACTCGCGTTCGAGCAGTACGACGACCTGCGCCAGCGATTGAGCGGCCTTACGAGCCGGCAAGCGGTGCTGCACGACGAGCGCGAGGCGGCCCACGCGACCCTCACCGAGGCCGAGTCCGCGAAGCAGGAGTCGGAACTCTCGCGCCAGGAGGCCGCGAGCGCGTACCAGACCACCGAGCAGTCACGGCTTGGCGCGGTTCACGCGCAGCAGCAGGCCAGCCAGCGCAAGGGCATGCTCGAACGCGCGATCGAGGAAGCCAAGCGGCAATCCGAGCTCGAGAAGCAGCGGATGGGCAACCTCTCGCACCGCGCCGGCGACACCGAGACCGCGATCATCGACCAGCGCGAGAGCATCGGCGCCATCAGCGAGCAGCTCGCGGAGGCCGAGCGTCGGCTGGCCGCGGCGGGCGCCTCGCGGGCCGGGGTGCTCGAGGAACTCAACGAGCGCAGGCACGCGGCCCAGCAGAAGCAGGCTTCGGCGGCCCGCATCGACCGCGAGCGGATCCAGCTGCTCGCATCGATCCACGCCGACTCCAAGCGTGCCGACTCGGTGCGCGAGCAGCTCGACCGCCTCGCGCAGAAAGCCGGGCGCATCAACGACGACGAACGCACGCTCCGAGAGGGCATCGCCGCGGGGCGAACGGCCCTGGACACCGTGACCGCGCAGGCGGCGGACTCGGAAGTTCGGCTGCGGAAGGTCGAAGAGGAAATCGGGCGGCTGAGCGCCGACCGTCGCGAGCGGGCCGAGCGTGTGAACGCCGCGGGGCAGGAGCTTGTGCGGCTGGACAGCCGACGCGCGACGCTGCAGGAGATGGTGGAGACGCGGGCCGGCTTCGCGGAGTCGGTCCGCGGGGTACTGGCGCAGCGCGAAGCGGGCAAGGGCTTCGCGGGCGTGATCGCGCCGCTGGCGGACCTGATCCAGACGAGCGCCGATGCGGAAGCCGCGGCGGCGGTCGAAACGGCTCTCGGAACCGACCTTCAGGGCCTGGTCGTTGAATCGGTGGACGCCCTGCCCACGGCCGAGGAGCGGGCAACCCTGCGCGGACGGGTGACCTTCCTGCCGATGGCCGCCGTCTCGGACCCGACGAAGCCGACGGCGACGGTGGCGGGTGTCGAAACCGGCGACCCCGCGGGGATGCTGGTGAGCCTACGCACACTCGTCTCCGCAAGAACCAGCGAGCAGGGCGATCGCGTCGAGGGCCTGCTCGACAGGCTGCTCGGTTCGACGTTCCTGGTCCGAGACATCGAAGCGGCGATGCTGCTGAGCGCCGGGCCGCTGTGCGGCAAGGGCGTGCGGTTCGTGACGCGCGATGGCGTGGTGGTGGACGCGGACGGCCGTGTCACCGCGGGCGTGGGTGCTGCCGGCGGGGCCGAGAGCGGCCTGCTGCGGAGGCGCAGCGAGCTGGAGGCGCTCAGCGCCCAGGTCGCCACGCTCGCCGCTCGCGTCGAGTCCGAGCGTGAAGCCCTCAAGGCCGCGGACGCCGAAGCGGGCGCGATGAGCAAGGCCGCGGCGGAGATCCGCACCGCGCTCTCGCAGCAGCAGCGCTCGACGTTCACCGAGCAGACCAAGCTCGAGCGGCTCAACGCGGACCTGGCGCGGCTCGAGCGTGAGAAGGGATCCATCGACCAGGAGACCGCGCAGCAGCGCGAGCGTTTGAACAAGCTCGAAGAGGACCGCAAGTCCACCGAGGCACGCGCCGAGAGCCTGCGGAGGCTCCAGGAGGAGGAGACCGCCGCGGCGGGTGCCATGGAGCAGGAGCTCCGCACGGTGCAGAGCCGCGCCGACGCCGCGATGGAGCAGATGACCGCGGCGAAGATCGAGGTGGGCAAGTTCAACGAGCAGCTCGGCGGTTCGCGGCGCGAGCTGTCGCGGCTGGAGATCTCGCGCGACGACATCGCGCGGCAGCTCCGAGAGGCGAGCGTGCAGGCGGAGCGGCTGATCTCGCGGGTCGCCGAGCACACGGGCCTGATCGAGGAGTGCACGAAGACGGAGGCGGAGTCGGGCGCGATGGCGGCGCAGCTCACCGAGGCGTCGCGCGAACTCTTGACCAACGTGCAAGCGATCGAGAAGCAATGCCAGGAACTCGGCGAGCGTGTTGTGGTCGCACGCCGGCGCTTCTCCGAGCTCGAACGCGACTGGCACACGCTGGAGGTCGCGAAGCGCGAGGTCGAGGTGAAGCGAGAAACCCTCGAAGACCGCACGCAGGAGGAGCTCGGCGTGGTGGTCGCGGCGGAATACGACGAGTACCGCGCGGTGATGGGGGACGGCGCCGTCGCGCGGATCGATCCGCCCGAGGCGGCGCGGGAGATCGACGCGCTGCGCGACGCGGTGAAGAAGCTCGGCAGCGTGAACCTCGACTCGATCTCAGAGGAGGACCAGCTCGCCGAGCAGAATGAGGACCTCGTGAAGCAGGTCGCGGACCTGGATCAGGCCTCGACGCAGCTGAAGGAGCTGATCACCAAGCTGAACGAGGTGAGCCGCGAGCGGTTCGGCGAGGTGTTCACGAAGATCCAGGAGAACTTCGGCAGCCAGGAGGGCATGTTCCGCCGGCTCTTCGGCGGCGGCAAGGCCGAGGTGCGCCTGATGCCGCTGATGAAGGAAGTGGAGAACGCGGACGGCTCGGTGACGAAGGTGGAGACGGAGGAGACGGACCTGCTCGAGAGCGGGATCGAGGTGATTGCGAAGCCACCGGGCAAAGAGCCGCGGGCGATCAGCCAGTTGTCGGGCGGCGAGAAGACGCTGACGGCGGTGGCGCTGCTCATGTCGATCTTCCGCAGCAAGCCGAGCTGCTTCTGCGTGCTGGACGAAGTGGACGCCGCGCTGGACGAGGGGAACGTGGCCCGTTTCAACTCAACGATCCGCCAGTTCACGGACTTGTCGAGCTTCATCGTGATCACGCACAACAAGCGGACGATGCAGAACACGGACCGGCTGTTCGGCGTGACGATGCAGGAGCGCGGCGTGTCGACGCGGGTGAGCGTGCGGTTCGAGGACGTGGGGAAGAACGGGGAGATCAGGGCCCCGAAGGCGGCGGACAGCGAACCGCCATTGATCGAGGTTCGTGCGGTGGATCGGAATGCTCCCGCGACGGTTTGAGAGACTGGCGAGCTTGCGTGAACGGGCCGCGGCATCGGCATCGCGTGATGGGCCGCAACTCTCACGCGAATCGGGGCGCGGGAATCAGGGGTTGCTCGGCGCTTTCGGGGCTTCGACAATATCTTCCACCAGCTCGAGCACTCGCACGGGCGAGCCGCCGATCAAGAACTCGATACCCTCAGAGAGGTAGATCTTGCCCTCATGAACGTACCACACGCCGCCTGAAATCCTTTGGTTTGGGTACACCACGACATAGAAATCGGTTTCAATCTCCCCACCGCCGGGTGGGATGCCCTCTCGCGCCTTGTACATCCCGTAGGCCGCTGCCAACTGTTGGATGGCGTATTCGACGAGATTACCTTTCGGTTCTACGATGGTTAGTTTCTGGCCGGGGCCGCGTGCGAAGATGATATCAGAGCAGGTCACTTGCTTGGGATTTGGTGGCTTGACCGCGCTTCCACGCTCCGGATTCAGGTGGAGATCCGCGAGATCCATCTCGCGGTGTGCCGCGGCGGCGAGTTGTTCCCTTGTGACGCCCTTGCTTTGCAGCGCGGCACGGACCTCGTTGTCCTCCCGTCCCATCGGTTGCCTTCCGGGCATGATGCTCATGAAGTACTTCAGTGCGAGTAATTCGTGGTAGTTCGCCCTGAGTTTTGTCTTATCTATCTGAGGCGGGGTCGCCTTTTTGCTCTTCGCGATCAGCGCTCTCAGCGGTTTCTCCGCTTCGGCGCGCATGGACTCACTCTCCTCGCCAGAATGAGCGACGACGACCCTCTGGAACGTGGCCTTTCCGGAGTAGCCCGCAGGCGGGACCCGATCATCGAGTGGTGGGCTTCGCCACGGCGCCTTTCCGCCGCTTGCACCGGGGCCGTTTCCGCCTGAAGGACCCGGAGGCTCTTGATCGGGGCCGCCGCCTCCCTTTCCACCGGCGCCCCGGCCCTTCCCGTCACCATCGTCCCCGCCGCCGCCTCCTGCGCCGCCCTGCGGACCGCCCGGCCCGCCGCTGCCATGACCGCCGCCGTTTCCGCCATTTCCGTTCCCGGTACCGCCCCCAGCGCCGCCGGCCGCGGAAGCTGAGACGAGTTCGGTTTCGACCGCCTTCGCATCCTCGCGCCGCTGTTTCATTTCCTTGCGGACCGGGGCCGGGAGCATCAGGACTTGGGGCTGAGAAACTGGAAGTTGCTCTTCCCTCCTTACCTGGACCTTGACAACATCAGGCGTGTACGGAGGCGTGGGGTTGGGGATCAGGTCGACCTTCTTGCGCTCGGATTTCGGGAGTGGGTTGGCCTTCGTGCCCGGGTCGGGCATGGCGTGAGTCTGTGGCCCGGTGAGCACGGCGGGGGAGAGCTTCGCTGCTCCGCTCAGCGCGGGATTCTTGGTCCTGGTGGTCGCGGCTGGGGGCATGGCGTTCGGGCTGTTGACAACCGTTGGGGTGGTTGCACCGGAGGAAGGTGGGGTCGGTGCCGTCGCGTTGGTGCTGGGGGGGACAGGCGGGGGTGGCGCGACGAGGGGTGGGGTGTTGCGTCGAACGCCCTTCAGCAGTTCCCCGGTCGAGTCGACGAGCCCGCGAACGTAGGCGATGAGCGAGATTTTGTCGATCTGATCCTGCGTGAGGCGAGCGCCGGACTCTTTCTGCTGCGCGGTCATCGCCACGTGGTCTTCGATCTTCCCCTTGACCTTCGACTGGCCCCACGAGGTGGCCATTTTCTCGGCGACGGACTTCAGCACGCGGACGATGAACGGCCCCATATCGGCCATGAACACGTCGAAAACGGGGCGTTTCTCGCTTTCGGCGACCTGCTTGAAGGCGACGTACTCGGTGATGACGGCGGAGATGAGGGCCGTGAGCACATCGTAAAACGTCTCGATCCACAGTTTGACGAACGCGTCGGCGGGGGAGTCGAGCCCCTTGGTGCGGTCGCTCTTCACGATCCCGAGCAGGCCGGAAGAAAGTTCATTGACGAGCTTGGGCGCGAAGCGCTCCCACCATTTTTCGTAGGGGGACTCCCTGTCTTTGCCGGTGAGGTTGTCGACCTCGAAGAGCTGCCAGTCGATGAGGTCGAAGATCACGAGCAGCGAGAGATTGAGGACGAGTTCGATCGCCTGCTCTTTGGGCTCGGGCTTGCCAGGCACCTTGACGAACTTGGCGCGGAAGTGGCCCGTCACCAGGTCTTTCAGGATGCCCGCGATCTCGGGGCGTGCCACCTGCGCCACGCTGTGGAAGATCGCCTGGTGGCTGCGCTCCGCGACCTTCTCGCCCACGCCTCGGGCGGCGCAGCGGACCAGGAGCATGCCGACGCGGTAGCCCGCGAGCCCGTTGCTGTTGCCCGCGAAGCGGACCTGGCCGTACAGGTCGAGAACGCCAAACGACACGGACTCGACGCGGGTCGCTCCCGCCTCGCCGCGCTCGGCGGAGCGGATGAGCGATTCGATACGCAGCCTGAGGCGGTGATTCAGGCGCTTCTGCTCGAAGCGCACACGCATGAACTCAAGGCCGGCGTCGTGCATGACCTTGTAGCCGTCGGGCCCAGCCTTGTGGAGGCGGCCGAGGTGGTCTAAGAGGCGCTCGCTCAGCTTGTCGTAGTCGCCGGGCTTCGGCGGGTCCGCGGCGACAGCGCCCCACGCCGCATTGAAGGCTCTTTCAAGCGCGTCGACACCGAAGGTCATCCACGCTCCGAGTGATCCGTCCCCGTTGACCACGTCGACGATGATCGAGTAGTTCATCTGAACCTCGCCCAGCAGCACGCGGGCCTCGCGGAGGAGTTGGGCGTGGTAGGCGGGTGCGTAGATGGGGTAGTCGACCTTCGCGTACCGGTGCGAGCGCCCGAACGTGATGAACTCGATCAGCGGCTGAGCGTTGAACGCGGTCAGGTCCGTGCTGTCCCTGTGTTCTCGCTTGGCCTTCTTGGAAACGGAGAACTCGGCGGGATCAAGGTTGGGAATGTAGATCGCTTCGACCTTGCGCTGCTTGGAAGCCCCGACAACCTCCCGCTTGTCGTAGGCCTTGGCGAGGGCTTCGAGGGTTTCGTCGTCGCGCTCCCCGGTTGGATGGCCGGTTCGGTCGGACTGAAATGCACGCACGGCGCGCCGTGTGCGGCGGCCCTCGATGCCGTCGATCGGCCCGGGATCGTACCCCAACTCGGCAAGTCTCTGTTGCACGCCCCTCACGGAGCTGAGCGGGGCGAGCTGCATGAGTTCCGCCTCTTCGCCGACAGCCCTCGAGCTGAGCCCGTGAACGCCCATTTCCACCAGCAGAGGGATGGTCTCATCTTGATCGAGGAAGTACCCGGTTGCATGGCCTTGCCTGCGCGACGCCAGAGGCTTGGACCAGCCGGGGGTTGATTCGACAGCAACCGCGACCAAATCCTGTGGCTCCGCGATGACATACCCGCTCACGATGTACTGGCCCGACTGCATGCACAGCGCGGCTGTGAACGGCCCGCCCCCCGGGCTCAGCTCGATCGTGCCGATCTGCTCGTCCTGGCCCGCCTCATCCCACAGGTCGACCCACGCCTTGGTCGAGAACTTCGCTCGAGGCTCGAGGTATTCCGGGAACTCGACCTCGTCCCCCGGGCCCATCGCGATCGATGCGAGTGTGAAGACCGGCGCCGACGTCAGCGACTCAGCGTAGAGCCGCACCCGCACTTCGTCCTTCGAGAAGGTCGAGGCCCGCTCGCGGCAGATGATGGAGCGAATCACCAAAATCGCCATGACTAGCCCCCGTGCGCTTCTCTCAGCTTGTCAAGGGTGCCGCCGTCGGCTTCACCCGTCTGTTCGAGGCCCACCGAGCCCTGGAACCGCCGCAGCGCCTCGGCGAGCTCCGGGGAAGCGCAATCGGTGCACGAGCCCGCGTCGAACCCGAGGTTGTTGAGGCGGCCGACGATCCCGCTCCACGTTCCCATCGGGTCAATCCCACCGAGCTGGATGACGTGCTCCTCGGGATCGTCGCCTAGCTTCAGCACCGCGACCCTCGCGTTGGGCGGGATATCGATGTCCAGCACCCCGTCGCCGTCGAGTTCGCCCTCGACCGAGTTGCCGTCGATAAGGATCACGAACTTCTCCCCCGCGCGGGGCTCATCGTCATCCAGGAAGCGCATGCGGAGCTTCGCCGGCACGCCCTTGAGCCTGAACTTGTGCCGCTCTTCGGTTGCGCAGTCGTAGGTCGCGACTTCCAACTTGGGGATGGCGAGTCGATCTCCCGGCATGAGCGCGTTGGGGTCGAGGCGCTCGTTCCGGAGGGCTTCGTTGTCCGGGTGATCCCAGACGGTCTTCCAGAAGAACCCGTGCTCAAACGCGATGGAACTCACGCAATCGCCCGCGCCGACCGTGTAGTTGCCCGCGCCCCGCGTGTCATTTGATGGCCCCTGCGCGGCGCTGTCCGTCCCGTCGAAGGTTGTTCCCGCGAATGAACTCATCTGGCGTCCTCGCAATCCGATCCCTGCGATGGGTCTCGCCCGTGCCCCCCGACGGTCGCACGTCCGCCACCCAATCCAAGTTGTAGAGTAAGGCTCGCGCCACGCGCACCGGCGCGGAGCGGACGGGTTCCCTGCGTCCTCGCGAAATTCTAACTTTGACCTTCGTCTCCGTACGGAACGCGTTCGCAGTCCTAGGTTGTGGGCCCGTTCGCGCCCCTCCCCACGAACTCGCGGGATCACGCCCCGGTCGCGATCGGTTTGCCGCGCTCACCCGAAGAAACGGCGACGACGGAGGCCTCCCGCGTCGCGCGGAGGCCCGGGAGGCGCTTTGAAAGCCGAGGGTACCCGCGACGTCTCTCGCTCAACGCCCGGACTCTCGGCTCACGCGCGACGAGAGGCGGCACCGGGGACTCGGGTTACCCCATCACCCGCGTCCCCCCCTCCCTCACCGACCCCACCAACTCACCCACACTCCCCGCCCCCTGCTGCCTCACCCACTTCTCCAGCCCCTTCACCACCTTCAGCGGCGCACGCGGGTCCGCGAAGAGCATCGTGCCCATCTCCACAGCGCTCGCGCCGACCAGGATGAACTCCGCGGCGTCCTCCCACCGACTCACGCCGCCGATGCCGATGATCGGCGTTTTGGTCTCCTTGCACACCCCGACGTACGCGTCATGGACCAGCTTGACCGCGATGGGGTGGATGCCAGGCCCGGAGAGGCCCCCGCTGCCGCGGGCGATGCGGGTCTTGCGGGTGTGGACGTCCACCGCCATCGCCGGCACCGTGTTCGCGATGCACAGCGCATCCGCGCCCGGGCGCGAGTTGGGCCCGGCCGGTTGCGAACCCGGCGGCTCGATCGCCGCGCGGGAGACCGCGACGACGCCGGGCACACCCATCACAACCGGGCTGAGCTTGATGAACAGCCGCGTCCGCGTCGCGACCGACCGCAGCTCCTTCACGAGTTCCGCGAGCATCACGCAGTCGCTCCCGAACTCGGTTCCGTGGTGCACGTTCGGGCAACTGACGTTGATCTCGATCGCCTCGAAGCCCGCGTCGTTCATCGCCGCGGCGACCTTGACGTACCCCTCCACGCTGAACTCGGAGATCGAACCGATCACCGTCGTCGGCACGGTGCGCACGCGCGGGGCGTAGTCGCGGATGAAGGCATCGAGCCCGACGTTCGCCAGCCCGATCGCGTTGATCATGCCGTGGTCGGTCGGGATGATCCGCCACGTGGCGTTGCCCTCGCGCGGCTGAGTGGTGATTGACTTGGTGACCACTCCGCCCACGCGCGACATGTCGATCACGTCGGCCATCTCATCCAGCGTGCCGGCGGTTCCCGCAGCGAGGATGACGGGGTTTCGAAGGTTCAGTCCGGCAAGGTTGGTCGTCAGGCTCACGGTCGCCATCGTAACGCCGAACAGGCGGGGAACACGCCGGGGGCCCGGGCGTCCTACAAATCACCATGCGAACCACTGCCGCCTTTCTCGTACTGGCCGGATGCTCCTTCGTGGCCGCTGCACAGGTGCTCGCCCCACCGCCCGACGGCGGCAAGCCCGAACAGCCCGGCGTGGTCAAGCCGGAGATCGTGATCAACGGTCAGCCCACACCGGCCAAGGTCGACCTCACCGCGGATCAGCAGAAAGAACTGGCGGAGCTGAAGGAGTGGCTCCGCAACTACTCGATCAAGCCCGAGCCGGATCGGGTCGGCAAGGCCCTGCAGGACCTTGCTCGCCTAGGAGAGATGAACAGCGGCGCCCGGGGCTGGCCCTCGGCGGCTTATGTCGCCGAGTTCCTCCGTCGCCACCCGGACCGCACCGAAGAGTGGTGCAAACTGTTCGAGACCGGGGCAGAGCCCGCGCGGTACTGGTTCTTTACCGGGGTCTGGTTCGCGGCGACGACGGAGTCTCAGAAAGCCATCGACCAGCGGCTCGCCCTTCCCGATGGAAACGCGCGGAGGCTCACCTACACGTACCTCAAGCAGCAGCCGCAGAGCATCCTCACCCGAAGGATGCGTGGCGACCAGCAGATCGAGATGCTGATGAACGCGTACGCGGTGAGCGGCAACAACGAGTACATCGCCAAGCTCATCGAAGGCCTCAACGACCCCCCCACCGACGATCCGAAGGTCACCGCGAAAGGCCAGGAGAGGCTGCGAAAGGTCGCCGTCGCCGCGCGGACCGAGCTCGCCCGCGCGTGCCGGCGGTACGAAGCCGCGAGAGCCTTCTGCACCGAGCAGGTCGGGAAGCAGCCGGACCCCGTAAAGACCCGGCTCGCCGAAGCGCTCAAGCAGGCAGGGGGCTCCGAACCGATCCCGGACGCCCCCCGCGTCGCCGGAGACTGATTCGCCGGTGGCTTCGGGCGGGAAACGGCCCGTGGTGCATCTGCGTACACCGCGGAGGTGTGATCGCGCGGCCGCTCCGTGTATGATGCGGTGCCGACTCGGTTTCCCGCGTCGGTGCTCCTCTTGAAAGGTCTTTCATGTTGACATCCCGTCCGCCGGCGTCTGGGTCTCTGGCCGCGTTGGTGATCTGCGCTTCGCTCGCCATCGGGACGGGCGCTTGGGGCCAGGACGGTGGTGCCGCGACGGATTCCGTGCGGGTCATGTCCCAGCCGACACCCACGGAGCAGTTGGCCAAGAGCGTCAACACCTACCGCCAGCACATCTTCACGCTCGCGAACCCGTTCATGGAAGGCCGTGAGCCCAGCACCCGCGGCGGGCGTCTCGCGGCGGACTACGTCGAGTTCCACCTCAACCGCATCGGGCTCCGGCCCGCGTTCACCGACGAGTCGACCGGCCAGGCGAGTTGGCGTCAGCCGTTCGCCGTGAACGGCAAGGACAAGCGAGAGGTGACGACGGAATCGTTGTTCATCGGGGGAGTCGCGCAGGAGGCGGGGAAGGACTTCCGCACCTTGGGCTTCTCCTCTGGCGGGACGGCCGAAGGCCCGCTGTCCTTCGTCGGATACTCGATCCGGCGCGGCGAGAACGGCTACGCGTCGTACCCCGATGACGAAGACCTCACCGGGCGCATCGCGGTGGTGCTGCGGTTCGAGCCCATGAAGGAAGACGGCACTAGCAAGTGGGCCGACGAAAGCTGGTCGACGCGGGCAACGCTGGACACCAAGCTGCGTCTCGCGGCCACGCGCGGGGCGGCTGGGATCATCCTCGTGAGCCCGCCCGGGGCGAAAGACCCGCGGGCGGGCGAGCTCGGCGGTCTGGAGAGGGGCCCCCAACCGCTCAAGGTGCCGGTGGTGATGATGAGCGAGGCGGCCGCGGACCGCATGATCCGCGCGGCCGACTCCGAGGGGCGATCGCTGGCGGACCTGTGCGCGATCGCGAACGAGAAGGGCGGCGTGATCGACCTCCCCAAAGCCACGGCGAAAATCGAGTCCGACATCACGCGGATCCCGCTCATGACCAACAACGTCGGCGGGTTGCTGCCGGGTGTCGGAGACATGGCGGACGAGCTCGTGGTGATCGGCGCGCACTTTGACCATGTGGGCTACGGCCTCTTCGGATCCATGAACAACTCCGTCGGACAGTTGCACCCGGGCGCGGACGACAACGCCTCGGGCACGTCGGCCATGCTGGTCAGCGCGCAGATGGTCGCCGAGGCGATCGCGAAGATGCCCGCGGACGCGCCCCGCCGGAGCGTGCTCTTCCTCGCGTTCGGCGCCGAGGAGAGCGGGCTCGAAGGTTCGGCGTTCTACGCCAAGCACCCGATCAGGCCCGCGGCGAAGCACTACCTCATGCTCAACATGGACATGGTGGGACGCCTCCGCGATGGCAAGCTCGAGGTCGGCGGCGTCGGAACAGGTGAAGGCTTGGAGGACTGGCTCGACCCCTACTGGGAAGCGCTGGGTATGAAGGTCAAGAAGAGCCAGGTCGGCCCGCCCAACTCCGATCACTTCTCTTTCCATCAGAAGCAGATCCCGAACATCTTCTTCTTCACCGGATTCCACCCGCAGTATCACCGCCCGGCCGACACGGCGGATCTCATCAACTGCGAGGGCGCCGTACAGATCGCCGACTGCTGTTCGCGCATCGCGCTCGACGCCATCGCGAGAACCATCGCGATGCCCTTCCAGAAGGGCGAGAAGCCGACCCCACTCACGCCCAATGACGACGACGACCAGCAGGCGCAGCGGCCCAGCCGCGGCAACCTGAAGGTCCGGTTCGGCATCGCCCCCGGCGACTACACGGGCGAGGTCAAGGGCATTATGGTGGGCGAAACAATCGAGAACCTGCCCGCGGAGAAGGCCGGGCTCAAGGCCGGTGACCTTCTCACCAAGTGGGACGGCGTCGAGCTGACCGACATCCGCTCGTGGATGGCCGAGATGGGCAAGAACAAACCGGGCGACAAGGTCAAGGTCACCTACATCCGCGACGGGAAAGAAGCGACCGCCGAGGTCACGCTCGTGGGCAGCTGATCAGCGCCGTTCCTTCGCGAGTGAATCCAGCCCGGAATCCGAGCCGGGAACGGTCGGCGGGGTATCGGTCGGCGCTTTGGGCTTTCGCTTCTGGGGCTTGGGACCGTCGATGACCCGCACCAGGCGGTAGTTCCCCTTCTCCATCACGATGTCGAAGCCCTTGAAACGCATCCCCCGCGCGGAGGCGGCGTCGAGTTCGAACCGGTGCACGCGTCCGCCAACCGGCCGCAGGAAGATCCCCGGCGTGTACTCGCCCGCGGGCATCAGCAGACACAGCTGCTCAAACTCGTCCCACTCACGCACAAGCACCTCGAAGAGTTCTCCCGGGTCAACGCCGCGCGCGATGAACTCCTGTTTGGTGCGATCGCTCAGCACCTGCTCGACGAAGAGCGCTTTCTCGTCGTTCACGAGCGTGTTGTAGGTGTGGACCATCACGTGGAGACCCGACTTGGCGACGAGCTCGACCGCGCCCTCGGGAGTCTCGCGCCGAATGGAGGCACCGTTCATCTGGCGCGGGTCGGTGTGCCCGAGGTCGCGCGCGATCGGGGTCTGACTCTCGGCGCCCGGCAGGCCCGCGAGGAATGGATCGTACTTGATCACGCGGGTCTCGCACCCGGCGCAGCACGCACCCGCGAGGACCGCCGCGGCGAGCAAGAGTTGAACGCGAGCGTTGGGCATAGGAAAGGCCACCGATCATCCCGCGTGGACGCGGCCGAGCTCACCCAGCGCGACCCGGACCGCCGAGACGTCCCCACGCCGCCAGCAGTCGTGAACCTCAAACTCCGCGCGGACGCCGGGGAAATCGGTCCGGTCGTGGCAGCCGCGGCTCTCCTCACGCCACAGGGCACTGCGCGCCACCAGAGCGCCGACGAAGAGGAGATTCTGCGACTCCCACCCCTGCGGTTCGTCGAAAATCTTGTCGAGCGTGTAGCGGGCCCAGAAATCAATCATTTCGATCACGCCCGACAGCCGCACGCCCGTGCGCTCAATGCCCACGTTCTTCCACATCACGCTCCGCAGGCTCGACCGCACGTCCGCGAGATCGAGTTCGCCGCGGTCGCTGGGACGGATGTCGCTGACCACTGAAACGTGGGCCGGGCGGGACCCGTTCCACTGCGCGCGGGACATCCCCGCCGGCGCGTTCTGGGCCTCTGCGCACACGCGGCCGGCCCGCTCGCCGATGACGAGCCCCTCGAGCAGCGAGTTGCTGGCCAGGCGGTTCGCGCCGTGCAGCCCGGTGCACGCGACCTCTCCCGCGGCGTACAGCCCCGGAACATCCGTCCGGCCCTCGGCATCCGTCCGCACGCCGCCCACCGTGTAGTGTGCCGCGGGATGAACCGGTATCAGGTCCTGCGCGGGGTCGAGATCGAACCGCTTCAGCAGCCCGGCGATCTCCGGGAACTTCGCCGCGAACCCCGGGATGTGACGGCAGTCCAACCACACGTGCTGGCCGCCCTGCTTGGCAATCTCCCGGATGATCGCGCGGCTCACGATGTCGCGCGGCGCGAGCTCGGCGAGCGGATGAACATCCTGCATGAACCGGCGGCCGCCGTGATCCAGCAGGTGCGCACCCTGCCCGCGCACGGCCTCTGTGATGAGCGATCTGCTCGCGCCCGCGAGGTAGAGCGTCGTCGGGTGAAACTGAATGAACGACATGTCCGCGAGCGTGGCGCCCACGCGGAAGGCCATGGCAAGACCGTCGGCCGTCGCGAGCGGCGGGTTGGTGGTCTCTCGGTACAAGACCCCCGCGCCGCCCGTCGCGAGGATCGTCGCCTTCGCCCAGATCATCTGAAGCCCGAACTTGGGATGGTGCGTGATCGCGCCCATCACCGGGGCACCGCGCGCGGGGCTCGGCGTGATCAGGTCGAGCGCGAAGCAGTTCTCGAAGAGCCGGACTCCCTGCGTCGCGCGGACCTTCGCGGTCAGGCAGCGCTGCATCTCGCGCCCGGTGGCGTCGCCACCGGCGTGCAGAATCCTCGCCGCGGCGTGGCCGCCCTCTCGCCCCACCAGCACGCTCCCGGTCTCGTCGCGGTCCAGCATCATCCCCCAGCGGA